>JAEOSL010000084.1 GCA_016840385.1 Candidatus Thorarchaeota archaeon
TACTGAATCTCTGCATGACCAGAACTGAACTAGCTCCAGCCAATCCTAGACTTGAACGAATGTTTTCTAAGGGTCTCCCAATCCTAGCTGGAACGAAAAGACTGTGGATTGGATTCATCAGGAATAAGTCGGTGGTGATGCCAAGGTCCTCCTTGACACGACTTGCATCTTTTGACACAAGTTTTCCAGTTTCAAGACATTGCATAGTATGTTCATGTTTGTACCAGTAGTTATGACCACTAATTGGTTTGAAATATCCGACAGACTGTCCTGAATCTTTCAAGTGCTTTCCTAGCTCGATTGCAAAATGAGTCTTACCAGAGTCGAATGAATGAGCACCTACTATCAATATTCTGGACATTTCGAATACCTCTATGAAAAAGAGAATGAGTGGAGCCTTGCGGCTCCAGTTCATCTATGTACGTTCGATATTACATCATGCCGGGCATTCCGCCCATGCCGCCCATTCCACCCATGCCACCGGCACCTGGTGGTGGACCAGCAGTAGCTCTTGCTGCGATGACATCGTCGATACGAAGAATCATCTGTGCAGCTTCTGCAGCTGAACGGATTGCTTGACTCTTGACACGAGCGGGCTCGATTACTCCAGCCTTCATCATGTTTCCAGTCTTACCCTTGGCAACATCGACACCGCTCCAAAGACCAGCTTCAGTTGAGTGGTCCTTGTTTAGGTCTGCAATGATGTCAATGGGATCATGACCGCCGTTCTCGGCTAGGGTCTTAGGAATAATGAGGAGTGATTCAGCAAAAGCTTCGATTGCGAGCTGCTCACGACCTCCAACCTGGTTAGCGAAGGTATCTAAGCGTCTTGCAATTTCTGTTTCGATTGAACCGCCACCTGCAACATAGGTCCCATCCTCTACAACGTTCCTGACAACACTGAGTGCATCATGTAGTGCTCTGTCTGCTTCATCAACAACGTGTTCGGTACCACCGCGAATGACGATGGATACTGCTTTAGGATCCTTACAGTCTCTGACATAGACAAGTTTGTCGTCACCAATTCTGACTTCTTCGACAATACCTGCTACACCAAGATAGCTAGCATCTAGCTCGTCTAGACTTGTAGCTGCTGTTGCACCTGTGGCCTTGGCTAATTTCTCAAGTGTGCTCTTCTTGGCTCTTCGGATTGCGACGATGCCTTCCTTGGCCAAATAGTGCTGCGCTACGTCATCTATGCCTTTCTGGCAGATGAGGACATTGCAACCACTAGCAATGATCTTATCGACCATGCTTCTGAGCATGCGCTCTTCTTCGTTGAGAAATGCTTGAATCTGATCAGGACTATCAATTTTGATTTCTGCATCGAACTCGGTTTTCTCGATTTCGATAGCTGTGTTAACAAGAGCAATCTTTGCACCCTCTACCTTCCTTGGCATGGATGCATGAACTATCTCCTTATCAATTACCATTCCAGTAATTAGTTCGGTTTCATTGAGGCTCTTACCTTGCTTCTTGATGACTTCAATCATATCAATGTCAGCACGGGTTCCATCATCAGTCTTTTCTGCAACCTGAAGTACTGCAGTGACTGCAATCTTTGCAAAAAGGTCCTTTGAACCTACTACAGACTTACTGTTCATTGAGGTTGATGCAATTCCGGTGAGGATCTTCTTGTCCATTCCTTCCATTGATACTGAAATTTCTTTGAGTATCTTGGTTGCCTCCTCAGCTGCTTTCTGATAGCCGCCGACGAGAATCGTGGGATGGATCTTCATCTCGAGCAAATCTTGTGCTCTCTTCAGAAGTTCACCAGCTAAAACAACCGAGGTTGTTGTGCCGTCACCTGTTTCCTGGTCCTGGCTCTTTGCTACTTCAACAAGCATCTTTGCGGCTGGATGCTGTACGTCAATCTCTTTCAAGATTGATGCACCATCGTTTGTAATTGTCACATCTCCGAGACTGTCAACGAGCATCTTGTCCATTCCACGAGGGCCTAGAGTAGATTTGACTGCGTCTGAGATAACAATACCTGCCATGATGTTGTTCTGTTGAGCGGACTTTCCGCGTGTTCGACTTGTACCCTCCTTAAGAATGAGGACGGGTGTTCCAGACAACTGTGCCATTGTTATTCCCCTAAAGGTTAATTTTTCGCAAGCCACTAGGTATTCTATTACAAAGTAGTCTGCTATTCATTTGTTAAAACTGTACAAGCACTTCGGCTTATACTGCTAATAAAACTGTGCTAGCTCTGCGCTTTTAAAACTTGCCAACTGTCTCTTAAGAGGTAAAAAAGGTACGAGAATTTGACTTTCGATTTACTTTTTAGTGAAAAGTATCGAGATTCCAAGTACAGGAGGATGAGACGGATGAGCGAAGAAGAAGATCCAGACCTAGAACTCTTTGGAACGAGCCCTGGAGTTATTGCATTCTTTATGATACTGATAACATTGATTGTACCACTTGGAGTAATTCCATTTGGTGGATTCAATGTCTTTGGGGGAGGATATGGATATTTTGAATTCACAATATATTCTATAATCTGGTCGTACTCCCATTGGATGTTCTTCCAGAGTTCAATGATATCTCTGTTTATTTTAACAAATATCTGGATAACATTGCCTTTCACACTTTTCAACATAGTTTATGTTTGGAAAATAATCCGCTATTTCAGAGGTAACTGTACGAGATTTAGTGTAGTTTGGGTCGGTATGCTAAGTCTAATCTTCCCAACTTTATTTGCACTTTTCTTAAGAGGAATGAATGATCTTGCTGCTGGATTCGTGTTCATTGGTCCTATCCCCATTCAATTCATTGTAGGTCTGATCTTCATGTTTAAAATTGAAGGACCTGAAATGACCTCTCCATGGCGTGGAGATTTGGGTGATCGTTCATGGTGGAAACCAAAAAGACCTGATTGGTGGTCACGAATGTTTCCGTCCTCAGAAGAAGATGAAAAAAATGTGTCTGAACACGAACCAAAATCTGAATAGTTGGAAACTGAATAAACCAGTATCATCTTTGCCGCCGTAGCGAAGCACATAAGAGCAAACTGACTGAACAATAGTTATTCTGGGAGAGAATAGTAACGATGGATATTACCTTCAACATCGGAGGCGCTGCTGGTCAAGGCATTGACACGATTGGTGATTTACTCACTCAGGTCTTTGTACAGGCTGGCTTTTACACCTTCACGATAAAAGATTTCGAATCTCGGATACGCGGTGGCTACAACTTCACCCAGATCCGAGTTAGTGACAAACCCATCTATGCATCTGTTGATGAAGTGGATGTGATAATAGCACTCTCAAAAGATGCAGTTGTTGGAAAACGTGACAACCTCTCCGAGGGTGGAGTCATCATCTTTGATGAAGGAATTGAATTTGATGATTTGGAAGCATGTCATTTTCCTGCACCTCTAGAGAAGACTGCACGTGAAGTTGGTGGCAACATCAGAATGATGAATGCTGCAGCACTTGGTGCTGTAATTGCTGTGATTAACTTCCCCTTTGATCTTGTAGAACAGGTTCTTGCTGACATCTTCGGAAGAAAAGGTGAGAAAATAGTAGCAGGTAACGTTGCCGTTGCTAAAGCTTTGTACGATTTGACAAAGAGTGATTTTACAGGAACTTGCAAATATAATCTTGAAACCCTTGAGAAAGGCCCCAGTAATGATAAACTAATACTTACTGGAAACAAGGCACTTGCACTTGGAGCGATTGCTGCAAATGTGAAGTGGATTTCATCTTATCCGATGAGTCCCTCAACGTCCGTTTTTGAGGATATAGTCACATATTCACATCAATTGAAGATTGGTTCGATACAAACTGAGGATGAGATATCTTCACTTGCAATGGCAATAGGTGCATCATATGCCGGAGCTCGTTCTATGGTCACAACTTCTGGTGGTGGGTTCTCACTGATGGTGGAAGCTCTTGGCTATGGAGCTATGATTGAAGCACCAGTTGTAATTTACAATGCTCAGAGACCTGGTCCAAGTACTGGTTTACCAACAAGAACTGAACAGGCTGATCTTCTCTTCATGGCATTCTCAAGTCAAGGAGAATTTCCGAGAATCATGTTCGCACCTAAGGATCCTATAGAAGCATTCGATGTTGCTACACGCTCTTTCAACTTGGCAGATAAGTTTCAGATACCTGTAATGGTCCTAGGTGATCAATACCTTGCAGACTCCGTCATGAACATTCCCAGAATAGATGTTTCTGGAGTCAAGAGAGATGTAGGTAAGCTCGCAAAACCTGGACCTGATCCCGATTACAAAAGACACCTCCTCACTGATGATGGGATATCACCAAGGGCATTTCCGGGCGATAAGGGCAAGACAGTTGTTTCAGCTGGTAATGTGCACCGAGAAGATGGACACATTACAGAAGACGCTGAGATGAGAGCGCTCATGGTTCAGAAATTCATGAACAAGATTCCTGCAATCATGGCTGATCTAAATCCTCCAAAGATTTACGGAGAAGAGAAAGCCGACATAACACTTCTCACTTGGGGTTCAACATGGGGTGCTGCGTATGAAGCTGTTCAATCATTAGCATCACGTGGTGTGTCTATCAATCAACTGCACTTCTGTGATGTGTATCCATTACGTACTGTGAAACTACGTGAAGTATTTGCTCAGGCAAAACAGGTGATTGCAGTGGAGCAGAACATTACTTCGCAGTTTGCTCAACTTGTCAGAATGCAGACTGGTCTAGAAGTCACTCAACATATCAACAAATACGATGGGAGACCTATGACCCCGCAATGGATTATCAGTGAACTAGAGGAGGGTGGTATCGTATGATTACACCAGAAATGCTTGAAGAACCACAGAAGATTACTTGGTGCACAGGATGCGGTAACTTTGGAATCTTAGCTGCATTGAAGAAAGCAGTGATTGAACTGGATACGCCAATACATGAACTCGTACTCACGTCTGGGATTGGCTGTTCAAGTAAGATTCTACACTACATTGGTGGTGTTAATAGCATTCATACTCTCCACGGAAGACCAATTCCATTTGCAACTGGAATTCATCTTGCGAATACCGACTTGGAGGTCTTTGTACACACAGGTGATGGTGATTGTCTTGCTGAAGGTCTTGGCCATTTCGTGCATGCTGCACGAAGGAATGTGAACATGGCTGTCTTCATCCACAATAACGGTGTAAATGGTCTTACAAAAGGACAATTTTCACCAGCAGCACCCAGAGGTTACATTTCAAAGACATCTCCTCCCCCACCTGGCGCACCAATGGATCCTGTAAGTCCAATGGCCCAAGCTATCACAGCTGGAGCGACATTTGTTGCTCGAGGATTCTCAGGCGACCAGAAAGGTCTCGTGAAGCTCATGGTTCAGGCAATCCGCCACAAGGGTTTCGCAGTGATCGATATTCTTCAGCCATGCGTTACTTGGAATCGTCAGTTGACTTGGAAATACTACAATGAGCATACCTACTCATTGGAAGAGAAAGGACATGATGTCACTGACAAGTTCAAGGCTCTCGAAAAAGCCATGGAGAATGGAGACCGTTATCCAGTTGGCATTTTCTATAACGTTGAACGACCTGACCTTGCTTCGGGAATTGCTCTTCCAGAGAAAGGAGCATTGAAGGATCACACTACAGACCTGAAGGATGTTCAGAAGATAATCGATGACCTAATGCTTTAGGGAATTCGATGACAATCTCGTAACGAGAGGGTGAAAGTCATGGGAACAACTAGAAGAGAGAAGGACTCCATTGGCGAATTAGATGTCCCTGCTGATGTCTACTGGGGAATTAACACTCAGCGAGCGTTGATGAACTTCAAGATAAGCGGGAAGACATTTCCCAAGGAATTCATTCTTGCACTTGCTAAAGTGAAGAAAGCTTGCTTGATTGCGAACGTGGCGGCAAAGAAAATTGACAAGTCCATTGGTGACGCACTGGGTCTAGCTGTGGATGAGATAATCAAAGAGGGCAAGTTTTTAGACCAGTTTCCAATCGATGTCTTCCAGACGGGGTCCGGGACCCAGACCAACGTTAACATGAATGAAGTTCTGAGCAATAGAGCAAATGAGATTCTGGGTCAGCCCAAGGGGACAAAGTCTCCAGTTCATCCTAATGACCATGCTAATGCATCACAATCCTCGAACGACGTAATCCCAACTGCAATGCATGTTGCTGCTGCTTTTGCGTTTCGAGATGACCTGATGAAACCTCTTGACTTACTAAGAAATACATTGAAGGAGAAGATCGCAGAATTCCAGGGGATTGTGAAAGTTGGACGCACCCATCTTATGGATGCTGTACCTATACCTCTCTCTACCGAGTTTGAAGTATACAAACAACAAATAGAAACCTCAATTTCCAAGGATCTTGGTCCAGTTTGGGAAACCCTGATGGTAGTTCCAATTGGCGGGACTGCGCTTGGAACTGGACTCAACACTCCCAAGGGATTTGCAGATCGCGTTGTTAAGGAACTCCATAAAATTACTGGCTTCAAGTTCAAAGTTAATCCTGTTCCTGCAGAAGGAATATCCTCTCACATTGCAATCGTCAGAGCAAGCGCTGCTCTAAGAAGTCTAGCATTAACCTGCATTAAGATGGCGAATGATATTCGCTGGATGGGAAGCGGTCCTCGAGCTGGACTTGGTGAATTACTTCTCCCTGAGAATGAACCTGGTTCTTCAATTATGCCTGGAAAGGTGAATCCGACTCAATCAGAAGCACTCATTCAGGTTTGTGTGCAAGTCATTGGGAATGATGCTGCAATTACAGCTGCGGAAGGGTATGGTAGTGTCTTGGATCTCAATATGAGCAAGCCCATTATGATTGTTAATCTCCTTGAGTCGATGAAATTACTCGGTGCTGGTACTGAATCATTCACTCAAAATTGTTTGAAGGGTCTCAAGGTCAATGAAGAGAGAATCAAACAACAACTCGAACAGAGCTTGATGCTTGCTACACGATTATCTCCCGTTATCGGGTATGATAGAGCTGCTGAGATTGCAAAGAAAGCTCACAAAGAGGGGAAGACCATCAGGGAAGTCATTCAAGAGGAGAACATCGATATTGAGAATCTTGATGAACTGCTTGACCCATCCAAGATGGTTTAGCTTAACTAGCCGTATCCCACTCGTTGATCTTCCAAAGACTCGGGAAGAGGCTTTTGTTGGCGCTTTTGACGATTTGGCCGCCAGAGACATACTAGGACAATGAATGGACCAAAGGTACCGAACATGAAAAAGTTACGAAACGCATTCCTACTAAAGGACTCCAGTAAATAGTTGATATCAATTACGTACGCGAGTCGCTGGCTGGATAGTGCTAAACGAATGAAATCCCATCCATTGTTTGAAGTGGCATTGATAGCCATCCCTTGTAGCACCCCATCATCTAGCTCCCAAGCCATGAAATAACCCAGAGAACCAAATTCTGTTGAAACAAAGGATCTACTGAAGGTCATCTCTCCCCACCACTCCCGCACCAAATTTATGCTGGTGGCCTCATCTAACGTTTCATCGATTTCTTCCCAGTATCCAGTAGGCAGGAAAAAGGGTAGGCTCGAGTTTCGGAGAATCCAATCCTGACCATACTGCTGTTCGACTTGTACTACACCTGTGAATTTCAACAGATTTTCACAGATTCCAGAAATATTTATGATCGAAGGGATTTCTGCTGCGCGAATCTTAAAGGATGAGCCAGACGTAATTCCATAATCATTGAGGATATCCACAACAAAGGTATCTCCAGCATTGACTTCTGCGGTCACAGAATATTGAATCTCATCATTTTGCCTGATAAGCCATCCTTCATATTCAACGGATGGAAGAGTGGCGTATAAACTAAAGCTAACACCTGCGATAACAATCAAGACTATTGTGATTACTTTCTTAA
Source organism: Candidatus Thorarchaeota archaeon (assembly GCA_016840385.1). Next base: position 7,847 of record JAEOSL010000084.1, read on the forward strand.
CATTCTCATTCAACACGATTCCCCGACTACTTGGCTTCCTCGTCTAGACTTATCATCTTTGTTAGATTGTAGCGTGTGTATAGACGAACAGTTTGATATTCAAGTTTGTTCAACACAAAAAGAACGGTTAGGGAACAGAATATAACGAAAATTGCGTATTGAATAATCTGAGGTGCTAACAATTACCCAACATAAACACGATCTGCTCATAATCGGAGCTGGTCTCGCCGGACTTAGAGTTGCTATTCAGTTGGCAAAGGACTTTGATGTTGCAGTCATAACCAAGGTCCATCCACTACGGTCTCATTCAGTAGCAGCACAAGGGGGCATTAATGCATCTCTTGGTGAGGGTGATTCTTGGGAAAGTCATGCCTTTGATACCGTCAAAGGTTCTGACTACCTAGCAGATCAAGACGTTACTGAGATACTAGCAAAGGAAGCACCTGGAGCAGTCATTGAGAACGAACGTTGGGGAACTGCATTTTCTCGTACAGATGATGGAAAGATAGCTCAGAGACCTTTCGGTGGTGCTGCATTTCCAAGGACTTGCTATGCTGCTGATAGGACCGGACATAATCTTCTTCATACGACCTTTGAACAAGCTCTCAATAGTGGAGTCACATTTTACAATGAATGGTTCGTCACATCACTTGTGCGAAAAGAAGATCGGATATGTGGACTGACAGCATTGGAAATTGCCACTGGTGAGATTCACGGCTTCATCGGAAAATCTGTTGTTATAGCCACTGGTGGTTTTGGGCGTGTCTATTGTCATTCCACGAATGCAATCATCAATACAGGCGATGGTTGCGCTCTTGCTCTTCGTGTTGGCGTACCTCTGAAAGATATGGAATTCATTCAATTCCATCCTACTACACTCTATGGTTCAAGTATCCTCATGAGTGAAGGTGCTCGAGGTGAGGGTGGTTATCTTGTCAACTCAGAGGGTTTACGATTCATGGACAAGTACGCTCCTGAGAAGATGGAACTAGCTCCCCGAGATATTGTGGCTCGCGCTATCCAGACCGAAATCAATGAAGGTCGCGGAATAGATGGTGAGTATGTACATCTTGACCTGCGTCACCTCGGTCGAGAGAAGATACTGGAACGTCTTCCAGGCATCAGGGAAATATCCATTCATTTCGCGGGTGTTGATCCGATAGATGAACCAATACCTATCAAACCTGGCCAGCATTATTCCATGGGTGGTATACACACAGACAAGAATGGAGTAACTCCAGTAGCAGGATTATTTTCAGTAGGAGAGGCTGCATGCATGAGTGTCCATGGAGCTAATCGCTTAGGTGGGAACTCCCTTCTGGAAACTCTTGTATTTGGAAAAGTGGTGGGTGAAAAGATTGGAGAATATTTACCAAGTGCTCAGGAACCTAGTTCTGAATGTGTTGAGAATGAAGCTTTCAGAGTGAGAGAAAAACTCCAAGAGCTCGTATTCAAAGAGAGTGGTGAATCGCCAGCTGAGATTCGCGAAGTAATGGGTATAACTATGGACAGTCTTGTTGGAGTTTATCGAAGAGAGGAGGATCTTAAAGCCGCACTAAGTATGATTCGAGAACTGAAGGAACGGTTCAACAATGTCTTTGCAGGCCATAGCGATACAAGATACAATTTCTCATTGATACGGATTCTCGAATTAGAGAATATGCTAGACCTTGCAGAAGTTATTACAATGGGTGCATTGATGCGACGTGAAAGTCGGGGAGCTCATTGGCGACTTGACTATCCCATACGAGATGATGAGAATTTCCTGAAGCACTCGTTGTTTACAAGAGAAGATGATTATGTGAAGACTGAACTCATAGATGTCAACCTTGGCATGTTCGAAGTAAAGGAGAGGACTTACTGATGAAACTGAGAGTTGCTCGAAGTCGAGAGGGTCGGAAGATAACCCATTATGACCTCTACAAGATTGAACTGCGAAAAGGCATGACAATTCTAGATGGGCTCTTTCAAATTCAAGATAAGATGGACCCCTCTCTTTCATTCAGATATTCATGTCGGGGTGCAGTCTGTGGTAGTTGTTCAATGTTAATTAACAAGGAACCTCGATTGGCGTGTAGAACCCAAGTGAGTGATGTTCGTGGAATGGATATGAATCTCAAGGATTTCTCAGCCCTTACGACGGCACCTCCTGGATGGAATTCTGAAGAAGAGATTCTGATTGAGCCACTTCCAAATATGCCTGTGGAGAAAGACCTTGTTGTTGATATGACCCGATTCTATCGCGCTTTGGAAACAATGAAACTGTGGGTGGACCAAGAAGACGGTGGAGAAGCTCGGCTTCAGAGTCCTGCTGACAGAAAGAAGATAGAACGTTATGTGAACTGCATTCTCTGTGCAATCTGTTTTGGTTCATGTCCCGTTAATGCTGAACAGGTCGAGTATGTTGGACCTGCAGCACTCACAAAGGCTTGGCGTTTTGCAGAGGATAACAGAGTCAAGAATCCCGAACGATATCTTGAAGCTGCAACTTCATTGAATGGTGCACCACTTTGTGATCTCATCATGAACTGCGTGAAAGCATGTCCTAAGGGTGTTGCACCTGGTGGAGCAATTAGGAAATTGAAGAATCCGTAAAGTATGACTACAATTTATGAGTCGCCATATTGCCGCGTTCTTGATATATACTCGAAGAGTCAGAGTGAAGATATTTCATTCTACCAAACCATATGTCACCTTCTTCTCAAGCCCATCAATACGTTTCCTGATGACGTCGATTGATGAATCTGATTCATCACACAATACCCATCGACGATTCAAGTTTTCAGCTGCAACTGCTGACGTTCCAGAGCCAGCAAAGAAATCACCTACTAGGTCTCCTTCATCAGTTGCTGAAGTTATTACTCGTTCAAGAAGAGCTTCTGGTTTTTGAGTTAGAAATCCTGTATTCTCCTGTGATGCCCCTTGTACAGGAGCGATATCATACCACAGGTCTGAAACGAGAATACCTGGAGAATCTTTGAGATACTGTTTCTTTGTGTACCTACCATTACGACTTCTATAGATGATTCCGTTCTCCCACCAATCATCGAGTTTTTCTTTCTTGTAGAGAAAGGGAGCTGTTCTTCCCCTCCACTCGAACTGCTTTCTCCCTTCTGTCCTTTGAATACCCTGGGCTTCTATTTCGATAAGTCTGAATTTGCCTTTCTCATCTTTGTAGCTATACGGTTTGAGAGACCTAGCATCATGTTCTCTATAGGTTGGTTTGATTTGAAAACCTTGAGGATTTACAGCATAGAGAAGAATTACATCATGCTGAGTTCCAAAACCTTTGCTCTGTGCTTTGGGACTATTCGTTCTCTTCCAGACTATCTCATTGACAAAATGCTTGTATCCGAAAATCTCGTCTAGAATAATTTTAACATAATGCGAAACATGCCAATCCAGATGCACCCAAAGACTTCCATCATTTGAGAGTAAATCTTTCATAGCCTCTAGTCGAGGTTTCATAAATGATAGATAATCCTCGAGACCATTCCATTTGTCACTGTATGTTAGGGTTTCAGAGAGTGTGCCTGCACTTTCAGCATCACCTGATGATTTCTGCTTTACACTATACTGTGTTCCAGAAAGAAAGGGGGGATCGATATAGATCAAACGGAACTTGCCTTTCATATCTTCAAGCCTATTTTGGATTATGTCAAGACAATCCCCTTTGAAGAGCAAGTTCTTTGTTGAATCCATATGATGATGGTCAAGGTTCCTCCTTAAGACTCCTTTCTGAGGAAAAAATCGTCATATGGCATATCTTCTCATCTTTGAAAAATATGGGAATGAAATGTGAATTACATCTCAGTATCAGTTTCAGAGAATTCTTCACCAGGTTCTGCTGCCTCGAATGCTGCACGGGCAACACCAATCTTGATCAATCCGACAATATAGCCGGCAATTCTGTTACGAACCTTCTTTGACTTAGTATCGGTGAGTTGTTCAACCAATCTCTTGTTGGATTCAAAATCATCTGTAAAGGTATCTGGATAGAGAGCTAAGAGATTCTTAGCTGCGTTCTTAATGTATCGTGGTCTTACGCTACCCAATTTTATCTCACCATACTTAGTCAGTGAACAGCAGTGCTCTTGGCTGCGTTTATAAAGCATATGGTTAGCCACTAATTTAGGGAGTCAAAATCGATGCGTTATCTTAAGCTTGCGCAGGCATATGATGAGATTGAGTCAACATCAGGAACCCTTGACAAGATTCAACTCTATTCAGAGATGCTCAAAGAAGCTGAAGTCAAAGATGTCGATAAGATTGTTGCTCTGACAATGGGCAAATTGCATCCTGATTGGAAAAGTGAACCTGAAATTGGTATTGCCGAAAAGATGGCTGTTCAGGTTGTAGCTACCGCTGCCTCAGTACCTGAGAATACTGTATTAGATGTTCTGCGAGAAACCGGTGATATTGGTACCACAGGAGAATCCCTCCTGCAAGAGAGTGCACAGGCTACATTGTTTGCAGAGGATCTGACAGTATCTGCTGTATATGACGCACTTGTTGAAACAGCTAGAATGAGTGGGTCTGGGAGCAATAAGACAAAGGTTTCCAAACTTGCAGGTCTGCTTACTGATGCTGACCCCATTGAGGCTCGATACATTCTGAGAACTGTCACAGGTTCATTGCGACTTGGGCTCGGGGATATGGGAATTATAGATGGACTCTCTACAGCTTTCACTGGAAACCGAGAAGCACGTAGCGATTTAGAAGCAGCTTTCAATGTGTGCAGTGACCTTGGACATGTTGCGTGTGTGTTAGCTGAGAAAGGTATTGACGCAGTTCGAGCAATTCATACAACTGTTGGTATTCCTATTCGAATGATGGCTGCTAAGAAGCTATCCGACGCTGAAGAGATTATGGAGAAAATCGGAAAGAAAGCTTTTGTTGAATACAAGTATGATGGTGAACGGGTTCAAGCACACAAGGATGGAAATGAAGTTACACTCTATTCACGTAGACAAGAAGTCATCACACATCAGTATCCAGATGTTGTGCAACTTATTCTCAATAACATCAAAGCTGAATCATGTGTACTTGAGGGAGAATGTGTTGCAATCGATCCCGACACAGGAAAAATGAAACCATTTCAGGAACTCATGCGACGGAGAAGAAAGACTGACATTGAGAACATGCAGAAAGAAGTTCCAGTAGCACTGTTTGTTTTTGATATTCTGTTTCTCGATGGTGAAGATGTAACCTCTCGACCAATGCTTGACCGTCGGAAGCTAATGGAAGATACCATTGAAGTTGGTGATAGAGTAAGTTTGACAATCGGTGAATTCACTGAAGAACCTGAGAGGCTTTACGAGATTTTTGAGGATGCAATAAACACTGGTTACGAAGGTGTCATTGCTAAAGCGATACACGAGAAATCAAGCTATCAGGCAGGCGCACGCAGTTGGTTGTGGATCAAACTGAAAGCTTCCTATACTGAAGGTCTAGCAGATTCTGCTGATCTTGTGATTGTTGGAGCAATCCATGGAAGAGGAAAACGAACTGGGCTTTATGGTGCCATTCTTGCTTCAGCGTATGATGACATGACTGACACTTACCCCACTGTTTGTAAGATTGGTACTGGCTTCACCGAAGAGATGCTTGCAGAGTTCAAGGAGCGACTTGAAGAGCATAAAATCGAAACAAGGAATCCAAAGGTCATAGCTGGCATTGAAGCAGATGTTTGGTTCGAGCCCGTTGAAGTGATTGAGGTCTTAGGTGATGAAATAACATCCAGTCCTACACATCCTGCAGGAAAGGGTCGTTTGAAGGGAGATGCAGGTCTTGCTATTCGTTTTCCTAGATTCACTGGTAAATGGCGAGATGACAAAGATCCAACACAGGCTACTACAGTTGATGACCTCATCGAAGTTTTTGAGAGACAAAGACGAGCGAAAGAGTAGAATCTTTCCCTTCCGACAGTTTTACAAGCAAAGTCCGCTCAGGCTCAGATAATATCTGGAGGCCTTTCTTTGTACAGCGTACACGTCAAAGATCAGAGGATGCATTTCAGTGCTTCACATTTTCTTCGTTTCTGTGGGGACTGCGAAAAACTTCATGGGCACAATTACGCAGTCGATGTTACCATGACTGGTCCTCTTAATGAAGATGGAATGGTTATTGATTTCGGAGAAGTGAAAGACAAAATAGTGAAAATCTGCAAGAATCTTGATCACAAGGTTATGTTACCTGGGGATTCAAAAACAATCAGTGTGAAAACTGAGGAGGGATTCGTTGAAGTCCTTGTGGGCAAAAAGAGATACGTCTTTCCTGAAGAAGATTGTATTGTGCTTGGAATAGGGGCAACAACTGCAGAACTCCTGGCCAAATATATACATGGTCACATAGACTTTCCAAATCTTCGAGTGAAGGTCTGCGTTAGCGAAAGCGCAGGCTCCACTGGTTGTTACGAAGATTAACTAAACTACGATTTGCGGAGACTCTCAACTTGGTCATTGAAACACAGAATGAGGAACCAAAGCATAGAATCCACCTCAGCAAGGTCGGTGTTAAAAATCTCAAGACCTTTGTTGTAACAGAACGAAGTGGATTACGACATCATATTGTGCCCACTGTTGAGATAACCATCGACCTACCTGCAGACTTGAAAGGAATTCACATGTCTCGACTTGTTGAATCTATGACTGAGGAATTAAGTGATCAATTCATGGTGCATCCATCTATTGAAGAGATACAGATCAAGATTCTCGAGGGTTTAGCTCAGAAGCATCCCTTCAGTAATGGTGAAGTGAAATTTGATTTTGAATTCGGCTATTCAACCAAGACCCCAGTTTCAAAAAAGCGGACGTGGGAAGTCTGCGATGTATCAGCAACAACCCGAAAAGAAAACAAAGATCCATTCACTCATGAAGTCGAAATCAAGATTATCGGAAATACTGTTTGCCCCCATTGCATGGCTAACAATGATGGTCTGACACATATTCAGAGGGCTATCGGAACATTACGTGTAGTTGGAAAGACCGATGCAGTCCCAACATACGGTTCTATGATTGACGTTATTGAGAGTTCCTTCTCACACAAGACCTATTCTCTTCTGAAACTCGAAGATGAGATGTATGTGACAAG
>JAEOSL010000172.1 GCA_016840385.1 Candidatus Thorarchaeota archaeon
GTTGATGCAAACGATCATACTTGGTACACCGAGTGTCATTGCCAGGTAAGCGTGTTCCTTGGTCTGACCACCAAGGCCAATACCTGCTTCGAACTCACCCTTCTTGGCTGATACAACTAGCATTGCTACGTCTGCCTGTGATGCGCCTGTGATCATGTTCTTGATGAAATCTTTGTGACCCGGGGCATCAATGATAGTATAGTAGTACTTGTCAGTAAGGAATTTGAAGAAAGCGATGTCAATAGTAAGACCTCGTTCTCTCTCTTCCTTTAATCTGTCGAGAGCAAAAGCCCAGGCCCATGAAGGACGACCGAGTTTTTCGGCTTCCTCTTTGTGTGCCTGGAAAGTTCTCTCATCTACGGCACCTGTTTCGTAAAGCAATCGGCCTGTCATAGTGGACTTGCCAGAGTCCACATGCCCAATCACAACTAGATTGAGGTGCTCTTTTTCTCTTTTACTCATTTTTTTAAACACCATCGGTATTGTTATCGTTAACAGGTCCCCTAAGTATAGGGACTGCTTTGCCTTCTCGCGGTAGGATACTTTTAACGGTTTCGACAAGGAAGCTTGACCAAGGTAAGAATCGCAGGAAATGAATTGATTAATCATTATTTCTTAGAGAATCGTACACTTTGTAACTCCAGTTAGCTATATTGAATCCATGTTGGTGAACTTGTCCATCTTACCGATGTATACAATCATGCTGCCCTATTTGGTTTCAAAATTTAACTTATAGGAAATGAATCAAGTACTCATTACTTTTTGGACTTCTTTGGTGTCTTTTTCTTGGGTGGCAGATGCAGCATGTACTCGATGGAATAACCTATCACTTCGGTCAGGATTATATCGTTTTCATACAATGAGTGTGGTAATGCTACATATTCCCGCATAATATGGCCAGCCCTTGGCTCGAATGGTTTGGTATCAGGATATTTCTCAAAAACTTCGTCCTTTCTCTCCGGAGATAATCGGATGAAGATGTCGGATTGAAAGACTCCAATGAACATATTCCCATTGATAAAATAAGCCCACTGTCCAAACATTTTGCGTTTCTCACAATCAATATCTACTAATTTGGTATCAAGAAGCGTTACTAGCTCTTCTGAGGGTTTCGACCATTTCATAAGTTACTACTCCGAATAGCGCTAAATATACGTTTACTGTAAAAGATCGGATATCCAGCCACGTATTTGATCCCAGTCACGGAAATCCATCTTCTCAGGCAATTCTTCACCTTCAGGCATCCGTTTCTTAACGACTCTCTTGACAAGTGCTTTAGTTACAAAATTATACTTCTTGAAGTCTATTACCCCACCAAAGAGACCTGTTGATACAGGGGATAGACTAGGATACTCTGCTGTAATCGCATCGAGATACTCCGATTGAGCGATATCAATGCTATCGGGAAGTGCTGCATACCAACAGACTACAAAAAGTGCTATTTTCTGTTTAGAAAGGGCTTCAAGGTTACCTTTTATGAACTCCAATGGTTCTTTGGTCCATTTTCCAATTTGGATGCCACTGCCAATAATTATTAGATCGTATTCATGGAGCGTAGCTGGAAGAGTATGTGTCTTGAGGGCTATCGCGTCAACTTGGGCACCTGCTTCTTCAGCAACTTTTGTCATCTCTTGTACCACGGAAGTAGTAGTTCCATATCTAGATCCATAACAAATTGCAATTTTAGTCATTATTATCACCATGTAGGAAAACTATTCTCAAAATGCGCTCGCGCGTATAGTGTTATCAAGTTTCGCACGGTCATTAAGAGGTTTGAACGACATAACCTGATTTCTTGAGTGATTCAATAAAAAAAAGGTGTAATGTAGGGACAAAACATCCCTACACTATATTATTCTGTGGTTATCGCTTTCGGATTATCACAACTAGTATTATTACAACAAAGAGTGCGCCTATTCCAATCGACAGGTATAGGAGTAAAGTTGTAAGGTCACCTGGAATGGTAGTAGTTGTTGGTGTCGTATCGGTTGTTGTTGTGTCAGTGGTTGTCGTGGTCGTTGTTGTCGTTGTAGTCGTTGTTGTGGTTGTTTCAATTACAGTGAGTGCTGATGTACTCCCATTGAGCCAGAAGCTTGCTTGTGAAGTCACTATGTGAATACGTAGGTAGTAATCTCCACTAGCCAAGTCAGCTACAGAGGTGTTTGTAATCAAAAACTCTCCACCGCCATATTCCAGTGATCCAGTCTTCACCTGATTTCCTCCAGATGCCGCATCATACAGATACCATGTATGCGTTGTAGCTTCAATATCATCTACTACTCCATGTGGGGAGTATGTGCTAGTGATAGCGAAGAAGGAAGATTCTATTTCCTGAGTATCTTGATAATAGGATATTGTAGGCAGAGAACCCGATAGATAATGTGTGACTGTGATCGACTCGGTCTGATTCCGTACCATAGATGCGGTACGAATTGTTCTGAAGGATACTGAGAAGTAGTATTCTCCATTCACTAACAGAGACGTATCAGCCTCACCAATCCAGCTAGATGTTGTACTATTCCAGATCAATTCACCTGACTGAGCTGGTGTGGAATTATCTGTGATACTATAGAGATACCACATGTGTTCCAGTGCTTCCGCATCTTCAATATCAGCTATGATTGGATCAGAGCTCTCCGCAGTGACTTCTACTATGGCATTAGTAGCAGGGTCAGAGTAGGTAACATCTAGACTGGAGATTGTAAGCTCATAGTCATACTCGATGGACAATTCACTACTCATCGTTGCAAGGAGCATATTCGGTCTCAACGCGTTGAACCTCACTACATTGAGCGACAACTCCCAAGATGTCGTACCGTTGACTATGTAATCACTGTAGGATTGACTGAATATTGGTAAGCCTCCGGGGCCGAGTATAGTGATAACTAGGTCAAAAGATCCGGTTGCATTACCATCACCCACAATTGTCCATAGACCTGTTTCAGGGTTAGGAATCTCAATTATTTGGGGTTCAGAAGCTATTCCACTGTAGGTAGCTCCTAAAGGTGTCATGACTGTACCTGATGTATGATTATAGCCTATTGTGGTTGAATCATCTGGTGCAATCATTGAGAGGTATGCATTGGAATACATCTCAACTTTCAAGGTTCCTGCATTGGGGCCATGTCGCGTCTGAAGGCTCATGATACATTTTGCAGTCTGTTCAAGTGAGTCATCACCGAATAGACCCATCCAAATTGCTGTATCACCAGCATCCTCCACTGCACCATTGGCTATTGCTAGGTCCAAATCTGCAAACTGGGTATCAGTGAAAGTTTGACCAGCGGTTGTCATTCCAAGATTGAGATAGAACCAATAGTCAGTTATGGCGAGCATTCGTGTGTAGAATAGACCGCCCATATAGTTCTCAACACCAACGTGTTCATCTAGGATGAAGTTGTTGTTAATCCAGTCGCTAGCTGCTTGGTATCCATCTGGATTGTCTGTACTCGCTCCTGTTAGGTACATGGACAATAAACCAGCTCCGGTAGCTGAACCCATAGATCCTACTTGTCTGGATGGTATTCCCAAGAAACCACCATCATTTGTTCGTAGGCCAAATGGATTTGTGTGCAAATCGTTCTGAGCATGGATGATGAAAGCATCCGCAGCATCGAAAGTTTCACTGTTTGAATATCCAGCCTGACTAAGCGCCAATAGTGCAAGACTAGTGACGTACATATCAGCAGGTTCTGGATCGTCAGTACCGTTGAACTGTTCTGACCAGCCACCATAGTATCCGTAGGGGGCTTCTATTGGTTCCCAACCGTTGTCCCAAAATAGATCCCCATCTAAATACTGAGCCTCTGCTAACCAATTGGTGGCATTAGTTATTGTCCCCATGATTGTAGCATTTGCAGTATCCAGTGTGCCATTATAGGCATTTAGAGCTAAAAGGCCCCAAATTGTTTCTATGACATCAGTTGCATTCTGGTAAGGATGGAAGATTGAACCTGTTGTTGTGTTCCGCTGTTCGAGAATCCAATCGATTGCTGAAGTGACAGGAATTCCGATAGTGTCATTGTTTAGTAGAGTGATCACAGACATCCCAGTGCTTGCCACACTTGGAACAATCCATTTATCGTCTCCGTCAGATTCCATAGTGAAATTCCAACTTCCATCTGAATTCTGGTCATTCAGAATCCAATCAAGACCTTTGTTGATAAGATCTTCATAGTCGGTATAGCTGGCAGCTGGTGGTAAACCTATAGAGAATATCCCGACAGCTGTAGACGCTGAACTCACATTGTTTATTGAGAAAGCTAGCTGATTACTCATGATGGTAGTTGTATTGTATTCGAAATCATATACATAGGGAACTCCCACAGCAAAATCTACAAGTCTAGTGTCTAAGATTGGACCTAGGACATTGTAAGATATATACCCTGGACCAGGTTGAGCTGATACATTCCATATGCTGATATTAACACTAGTAAGAGCTTCAAAAGGTGCGATGAACTGTGCGGACATTGTGACGTTCTCATTTGGAGACACAATCCATTCATCCACTGTCAGACTCCCAGGAATCATCATCACGAACTCATCGATAGTTGAGATTATTGTGGTATAACCTGATCCGCCAAATATGCTCCATGTGGAATAAGCACGAACGATTTCAGGTTTATCATCTAAATCTACATCCGAGAAGAATGAATAATATCCTAAGCCGGAAAAGGTTTCATGATAGATAACGTCGCCA
>JAEOSL010000173.1 GCA_016840385.1 Candidatus Thorarchaeota archaeon
GAATCCCACGGCTCATCACTCTTACTTTCGAAGTCTCCATGGTTGCTGGTCTAATTGTGGGACTACACCAAAGGAGGGATTTCATCCTACAAAATACAACACAGTCCATGAAACACCAGTCCACGACATATGACTGTTCTGCACGGAAACTGAATTTGAGATTCGATGCACAACGTGCGAACAAGATTATTGCCAGTTTGTGCGCTATATTCATTCTTCTTATGGTGGTTCAGGTTGCAGCGGCACAACCGGTCGAAGATGTGACACAGAATGATTCAGTCCCCCAATACGTATTGAGATGTTATACCGGAACTGGGTTTGCAGATACACCAGGTGGATATTCAACACTTGAGTCCACACTTGAGGTTGCAAGATTGTTACAAAAAGAGGACTATAGATTACCTCTTATTCTGCATCATGCAATCAGTAATATCATTCAGCAGTATGCTGACATGCAGAGTCCACACAGAGGTGGGTTTGGTTCCCTTTTCGAAGAGGATGGCAAGACCATTGACCCAGACATGCGGACTACAGCTCTAGTCCTTGAAACACTGGATGTCCTTGGTCAACTTGACATGATAGATGTGGACATGGCCAAGTACTACCTTGAAACTTCCTTCCATGGAAGTCTAAGCCTTGATAGATGGATCACAGATGGTGATTTTGATGTCAAGTACTGGGGACTGCGAGCGGCAGCAGCACTTGACTGTATTGAGATTCTAGGCATTCGGTCCCCCAAGCTAGATCTGATTCTCTCACCTGATGCAAACAGAGCTGACTTCCCTGAGGTGGAACCATATCTCGTATGGGGTGAACAATACTTCTCGGGTGATTCAAGGTATGGTGATGTGTTTGGAGAGAAGTCCTATGATGAGAAGATCAAGATAATCGAATGCTTTGATATCATAATCGGCAATGAAACCTACAATCCTACTTTCATGCCCCTCCTTTTTGATGTTGAGACCTTTGTAAGTGATGTAAGTGCAAACTTCCATGATGGTAGTGGGTTATTCATTGATCCACAGACTGATGAGATCAGTATCGATGTTACAGCTCAGGCATATGATGTCCTTCACAAAGTGGGAAGACTTCATACACTCTTTGATTGTGAGTGGGATGCCTATCGAGTTATGGATACACACTATGCTGTCGATGCATTGACCGATGCGTGGACCATCGATACATTGTCAGACTATAGCCAGATATCTGACATGAATGGACTTCTAAGCATCGATACGTTGCTCAACACAATTACAGAACCACAGCTCGAGCTCACTCCAATATTCGAAGAAGTAACTGAGAACACTAGAGGAGTGTCAACTGGTGTCGAAAACTGGCATACAGTGAGTAGGAATCATATAGTCATTTCAGATAGTTTCAGAGAACAATATATAGGACAATACGATAATCCAAACTCAAACACCGTCACACAGAGTCCCACTTTTATGTTTCTAGCAATTGGGCTTCTTGCAGGCATATTCATCTCCGCAGGAGCCGATAGGAAACGACTAGCAGCCATCCTCTCAGTCTTTTGTGTACTGTTATTTTGTGGGGAGTATCTCTATGGAGTAGACGCCATCACACAAGATGCAGCCCTCTTCTTGAGTTCAGTCGTTTCCTCCAGCAGCATACCTCTCAATTTCGGTGACATGACAAACATTGGAACGTCATATGTTGAGATTCATTCAAACCCGGACCAAATTGAAGAAGATACTGAAGAGATTTCCGAACCACACTTGACACAACCTCTCAAGGTTGACACTTCTCCATTTGTAACATCTTCCTTTGATTCGTTTATTAGAAGATTTAGTAATCTCGATATAAAGAACAAAATCAAAGCCTACCTCAATCTTGACAAATCATTGAAGAATTTGAATCAAGATTCTGTGTTTATTGATGCTGATGGTGTCACTCGATCTCTAAGCCGTTTAATTCAAGGATATGTGTCAAGAGTCACTTTGGATTTACTGACAACAACAACTACTGGTAAGGCTATTTCAGCTTTGGTTCGAAAAGCTGTATCAACATTTGCTGTGAAAGGTGTCATGGAAACTGATGATGCAAGGATTGGTGTTATGGATGCTGTTTTTGCTCATTTGGGAATATCAGAAAACAGCCAAATTGTGGATACTGTTTACGTTCGCAGGGAAGTGAATACAAAAGGCGAAGTAATGGCTGATACAACATATTTGGTCCTGGAAAATCCTTCTCATTGGCAATCATTGCAGGGTGGAGTTACTCAGCAACTAACAGGAAAAAGCTATGAGGTTGTTGCGGTTCATCCTGATAAGATCCGGAATGATGTAGGAGATTCAATTCGAGCTAAGGATATGATTGAAGACATGTATGACACAAGTGCCCGCCAAAGTCTTGTTGATGCTTATGATGACTCGATAAACCCACTCAGACCTAAAAGAAAACTTTCCATAGACCAAAGGGTGAATACTTACTTACATACAAAGACACAGACAGTGGTCGCAGAACAGTTCTATCATTTAGCTGAAGCAGGAGCGGTTGTTCAGGTCAGGACTCTAGTGGTTGATGACAGTGGTGAATTTGTGCATGACTCAATCGAATCTGCATCTTATGTTAGAGAACTTGGTCCTCTATGGAAAGGATATGGCGATTCGCTTCTTGGTGCTCTAGAAGTGGCTGGATTGGCATCATTTGCTTCATGGGAGGAAACCTATGGAGAAGCATTCGCTGACTCTCTAACGCTGGACCAGATGATGCACATGGGCCATTTAATTGAGCTTGAACGACTGCCATCAACGGACGGTATCACTGCCGATCCTCCTAAAATCTTTAGTGACTTGAAGACATCAGGAAGGAATCTACCCGAGCTTGTTAATGACATCTACAAGATGCTAGGTCATGAGAGGGATGGATTTGCCATTGGCCGGCAGCTTGCAAATGCTGTTCTTTTGAATTTAAGGCAACTTGTAGATTGTGGAGGGACTGTTCCAGATGAATATGCTCTTGCCATGGGGCCTTTTAAAACTGATAATTCCAACAGGTTCAAATTTGGTGTATCTACAGATATTGACAGCCCGTTAAGACAGCCCGATTTCAAGACACCTCGTCTTCTTAATTCTATAGCGGATGCAGATGCAGGATTAGGCTGTGCAGCTTTTGCATTGGCGGCTTCCGAAAAGGACATAGTGTTGCTTAAAATGGGCAGAGTCAATGGCATTGACCTTACAACACTGGTAGGAAGGTCAATAGATTCAATAAAGAATGACTTAGGACTGACCGATGCACAAATTGAAGATATAATGATACAGACTCATGGATTGTTGTCAGTTGCCGATGTTGAACGAAAATATGAACCCAGAGGAAAATTCCTACCCGATAGAAGAATTGTGCTCGATTTAGATTTGTTCGAAAGTGCTGCTAAAGCTGAAAGAGAGAATCCAGGTATGATTGGGCTCTTTGGTTCTAGTATAGAGAAAGTCGACTTGAGTATGCATGCTACCATATTCCCAAGCGTTGGCACAACCGGGATTCCAAATCTTGAATCAGAATCGGACGTTCTGCCATTTGTTCCAGAACAACAGATGGCAATCCAACGTGGAGCCGAGAGAATTAAACAGGGTAAGGCTACTTTCATTCGTGATGGTGACGATTATATCCCAATATCAGGTAAAGAGAAATCAAGTTTTCATGAACTTCTGGAGGCATTTCTAAAAAAGGGAATGCTACTTGGGAAGAACTATCGAATACAAAGCAGCTTATTGAAAAATGACCCCTTTTCTGGAGTTACACCTTATGGTGTTAGGTATGGTTCTGGTGGCAGGGAGGATTACTATTCTACTAAATCGAAACTTGCCGAAACAACCTTTAATTTACGTTCAAAAACATCAGCAGATAGAAAGACAAAACCTCTACTTGACAGTGTCCCACAAGTAGACAGGGTTACAGCAATCCATTCAAGGCCCACCAATCTTAGGTGGTTTTCGTGGTTGAGAAAGGTAACTGACAGAGGCACCACAAGTGCTCAGATGCCTGTTGCAATTAGAGACCTCGTGAATATTTTCGGTACGAGTGACACCGACGCGTATGTACTCGGATTATTCAATCGGCGTGACGCTGCAAATAAACTCCAAGAAGAGTTGATACCCGATACCTATGTGACTCCTGATAGAAGAGTAGTATTATTAGCTAGGCATGGGAGTAGGGGTCTTCAAATTTCAGGGGAACAAGGAACTGGTGGGGCTGTGCTTCAGCTATACTTTGACGATACAGCATGGAATCAACACAATCTCCTTAGACTTGATGCGTCGATATTAGGTATAGAAGTAGGAAGAGGCAAGAGCGAACTTGCTGATATTTCACTAGGGAAGAGACTCGATAGAAGTGATTGTGTGTTCAACCCAGAAGTCCTCAAACGGGACCCACAGTTTCAATGGTCTTTATTGATGGCTGGCAGAACCGACCTTATGTCAGAATGGGGAAAACTATGGACTGCAAAATTTGACAGTGCAAATCCTAAGGACCAAGTCAAAATGGACATGTATTTCAGTAGGCTGCAAAAACTTGCAGACATTGAACATGAACGATTCACAAGAGCACTCGCTCTGGTTGAGATTGAAAACCAATTGGATTCAATGAGGGATTCAGACACAGCAGGGATCGCCAAAGTAGAACTTGTACAAAAACGTAATCTACTTG
>JAEOSL010000001.1 GCA_016840385.1 Candidatus Thorarchaeota archaeon
TTGCTTACCTGTAACATCCAATGATGTGCGACTCTTGACGTGCACTATCCAAATGGATGCTCTGAACATCATCAAACCCAAAACTAGCAACTGATTCTAATAACTGTAATACAATATCCTGATTATCAGTCTTGAACGCTGCAACTAGACGACCTCCTTTCTTCAATAATCCGGAGAAGCGAGAAATTAGATTTAGAGTGCCATCTATTTCTGTGGTGACATCAACAAGAAGGAGATTGAGACCATCTTCATCGACTATGATTGTGGGGTCAATTGTGAATGCATCATCAAATATCACTGAAATTCTGGAGTGAGAGTTAGCTAATCGGGTAAGATCTTCTGAAAATCTTCGAGCGACTTCGATTCCAGTTACAGTTGCTCCTTTGTCATTGAGGTAAGCAAGAAAACCTCCTGCTGAACTACCAATATCAAGTGCAATACATGGAAGTGTTACTAGATTACCCTCCAACAAGTCATCAATTTCTTTGAGTTTGTGATAACCCATTGGCTTGTCCATATATTCTGGTGAAACTTTGATATCTTCTTTTCCGTTCACCTGTTTGGAAGGCTTGCATTGTTTCCCATTAACCGTGACCATACCTTCTTTGATAGTTCTCTTTGCGACTTGTCGGGATGAAAAGTGACCATTCTCAACTAACCAGACATCAAGCCTAGGCATTCAGTTTCGCCTCAAGCTCCTTAGGAATGAAAAGATGCATAGGGATGCCCCTCATTTTTGGTCCAATTGCTGCGACAATGCCTGATGCCCGAGTGCTTCTTTTGCAACGCAATGAATGTTCGAACGCTCCAAGTTCTTCAAACTCGTAGATATCTTCTAGATGTCTTGTTTTTCTCAGTGCGATTTCAATCATTTCTTGACTGGAACCAAATACTAGAAGTCGTTCGTGGTCGTCCTGCATCCATTCTTCAAATCGGATCAAGGTAGTTTCAGCTAGTTCTCCCTCGATCTTCTTTTCTCTATAATCAACATTGGTTATTTTCACATCAACTGGGAGATCATCAACAAAAAGCATCGAATTTGCAATGACCCGCATCGGTTTTCTAATGCTAACTTGGTCTCGGATACGATGAAGTGGGAGTAAGACATCCACTCTCTTTGTACTTATAGCTGCAATATCCACATAAAGACCGTAACCCACTTTTCCCACTTCCAGGAAGGTTCCAGGAAGAATCGCACCTTCTTTCAAGTTCTCAAAACGTATTGATTTACCATATTTTTTGACCAGGAAGTTAATTGCAAATTCTGAATCTTGCCCATCAAAACCAAGTGAAAGATGTCCTCTCTTATCAGTACCAAAACGCGCCAAACGAACATCCAACTCATCTATCATCGAAGTAACTTCAGATTTGACTGTGTCAAGGAGTTGTTTCCGTTTTTTCCCATACGCTCTTGAGAATAGCGTTACTGACTTCAATTGGTAACCTCTTTCATTTGCTTCATGCAGGTTGCTAAGTACCTTTTGTAAGAAGTGTATTACAGTAGAAATAGTTGGATTATGATAGTGCCTTAAGATCTGCTTTGAGTTCTTCTACACGTTTTCTGAGAAATGAGATAGCTTTTGCATTATCAACAAACTCAAGCTGTCCATTACATGTTGGACATCTAAATGACAGATTCATAGCTTCTTCAAATGGAACAGGTGAAGAATCACGATTCACACATGAGTATAGATCATTATTGCTTTCATGTTCGAGTCTCTGCTCAAGTAGATTCAGTACCATTCGTTTCTTTCGATTAACGAGAGCCTGAGCTTTCTTGGGGTCGATTTTCCAATAGTAGAGGAACCACCCTGTATTTACGTCACGAATTCTACGGTATGATGCAAGGTGATTATCATGGAGTTTGTATAGAATCCTACGGACAATATTCAGCTTGAGATCAGTCTTAGTGGCAATTTCTTCATCAGTTGTTTCTTCTGCATTTACTAAAACTGTAGAAACGTCAACGCCTTCTTTACCTGCTATCTCTTCAACTACAAGACGAAAGAGATCATGATTGAAGTTAGTGTGTACCATTTGATGAAATCACCCAAAGTGTAATAGATGGCCAGTCGACTGATATCTATAGTATAGTCAAAATGTCCGCAGTTGGAATGTTATACTAGTATATAGTACTGCACTCTATATAAGGCCTATTAATGACACGAACTGAATCAAACAATAATTCTAGTATTATACCTTGAATTATCTACGGTTCATCATCACGACGTGCTTTCTGAGACATTTTCTTTTTGACGATTACTCTGTCACCGAGTGTAGGTCCTGCAGTACCGGATTGGGCTTTGCCTACTTTAATTGGAACTGTACCAAGAGGTTCCAGTAGTGAAATCTCAAGTTCACGTTCGAGACCTCGAATAGTCTTTTCAGTTGGTTTTTGCCGTCCGGACTCGATAGATTTCAGAGTTGAGATACTCTCTCCAACTCGTTGCGCCAGCTCATCTTGGCTTATATTCTTCTTTTGACGAGCCGCTCGAATGATTTTCGCAAAGTCTTCAATGAGTTCCATATCATCAAGACGTACACCGGAAGATCTTCTAGACTTAGAACTAGGCCTTGATTTCGATACTCGAGATGGTTGATGAGTACGTGGAGTACTTTGTCTTTCCGGAGGTTCGGTCCAGGATGTTCGGGGTCTTGGTTGGGATGATGATTGTTGAACCGATTCACCGGAGGATTGTCCGAATTTAAATCCACATTCAGGGCAGACAAGCATTGAGGCTCCTTCAATCACGACATTTCTGCCGCGACCTTTCATGCTTCTGCCACACAATTCACAACTAGGCAAAGCAAATTCCCTCTTTCTACTATTGGATTCTGAGTAAGTGTTGATAAACTTAACCGCATATACAATTGAATGAAACGACCACCAAAGCAAGCCTTAAATCGTTATCAGAGAACTAACTTCCGAGGTGCCAATTCTTGCCAGGGACTACTGACACAAAGAACAATAGTAGCATTGACGATTCAGCATACACACAGAATACTAGGCACTTAGAACGACGTCTTCGTGCACTAGAAACTGAGAAGCAAATACTTCAAGCAGAACGTAGTCGGCTTGAGAAAGAAACTCAAACTCTCAGAACGGAGTTGGAGAAACTTCGTCAATCCCCTCTCATTACTGCAACCATCATTGAAATGTTGGAAGATGGTAGGGCTATTGTAAAAAGCTCAACTGGGCCAAATTTTGTTGTACATGTAGCCTCATCAATACAGAAAGATAGTCTACAACCAGGTGCACTTGTAGCTCTAAACCAAAGATCATTTGCAATTACTCAGGAGCTTCCACCTTCGCGAGATCCAATTATCAGAGCGATGGAAATTGAAGAAGCACCGGAAGTTTCCTATTCCGATATTGGCGGTCTCAGACAACAATTACTAGAAATTAGAGAAACAGTGGAACTTCCATTGTTAGAACCTGAATTATTCGAACAGGTTGGAATTGAACCTCCGAAAGGTGTATTATTGACAGGGCTTCCAGGTACAGGTAAGACCTTGTGTGCAAGAGCAGTTGCACATGAAACACATGCCACTTTTATTCGAGTGATTGGGTCTGAACTAGTACAGAAATTCATTGGTGAAGGTGCAAGATTAGTTAGAGAGATTTTCATGCTTGCAAAAGAAAAAGCTCCAGCAATCATATTTATTGACGAGCTTGATGCAGTAGGGTCTCACAGACTTGATATTGCAACATCAGGTGATAGGGAAGTACAAAGAACACTCATGCAACTTTTGAGTGAATTAGATGGTTTCGACACCAGAGGTCAGGTAGCAGTTTTGGGTGCAACAAACCGACCTGATATCTTGGATCCTGCTCTATTGAGACCTGGTCGATTTGATAGAATTATTGATTTCCCACTGCCAGATGAAGATAGCAGACAAGAGATTTTCAAGATTCATACTCGCGGAATGAATATTGATGGGGAAATTGACTTCGGTCGTCTTCTTGCTGTGACTCAAGATAGAACTGGAGCAGACATCAAAAGTATCTGCACTGAAGCTGGTATGTTTGCAATAAGGGACAAACGGACATGTATCACTGAAGAAGACTTCAAGATGGCAATAACAAAGGTACAAGAGAGAGGTGGCGGACGTAGTGATGCCCCTGGAGGAATGTACTGCTAAATCTCTTTCATTAGCTATTGTGATACATCATGAGGTATCGAGATTTCCTCAAGGCACAATTGAAAAATCAATTACCTGAGGGTATACAACTTCCATCAGGTTTTCATGTCGTAGGACATGTTGCCCTAGTACACCTAAATTCCTCACTTTATGAATATGCATCCATCATTGGTGAAGCAACTATATCATTCGATGATCGAATAAGATCAGTTGCAATTAGAGCTGGACCTACCAGTGGAGAGAAACGTCGTCCTTTCTATGAAGTTGTGGCTGGTGATTGTAATACAGTTACTACACATATTGAAAATGGGGTTAAGTTTAGACTGGATCCAATCCGGATAACGTTCTCTGGAGGGAATAAGAGAGAGAGGATAAATATTGCAAATCAAGTCAAATCTGGTGAGAAGGTTGTGGATATGTTCTCGTGCGTTGGACAATTTGCATTACAAATCGCAAAATCTACAGACGCATTAGTCACTGCAATTGAAATCAATCCTGAAGCATATGAGTTTCTTCTCGAGAATATTCAAATCAACAATCTTGATGGTAGAGTCACTGGTATACTGGGAGATTGCCGTGAAGTACATCCTGTAAATTATGCAAATCGTATCATTATGGGATATTTACACAATACCGATTTGTATCTCCCTCATGCATTAGATACTTTGATCCAAGATGGAGGTGTAATCCATATGCATATGTCTATTCAGAAGGATATCTTGGAAGACACCGTTTTGAAAATAAGAGAAGTTTGTTCTGGAAAAGGATTCAAATCTCAGATACAAGTTCGCAAGATAAAGAATTATTCTCCTGGTGTCGATCATGTTGTATTTGATATTGATGTGGCTCCGATTTAATTCCTCAAAGCGTAATGATTTTATCCAAAGATGATTGGATAGTCATAATAGTGATGGATATCATCAAGCAAGAAAAACAATAGAGTGTGATTTTATGGGTTTCCGAGGTATGTCGCCAAAACAAATGGCTCGAATGATGAAAAAAATGGGAATTGAGCAGAAGGATTTAGAGGGTGTGAAAGAAGTAATCATCCGTTTTGCCGATAAAGAGTGGGTAATCTCAAACCCCCAAGTTACAGCAGTCAAACAATCTGGAGCAGAAACCTATCAAGTAGGAGGCTCAAAGACAGAACGCGCTCTATCTGGAACAGGAACAGCAACATCTTCAGATGCTGAAATTGTTGAGGAAGCACCAGCTCCAGAGATTGAGATTCCAATGGAAGATGCTGCACTTGTCGCAGGCCAGACAGGTGTTGATATTGAAACTGCAAAACAAGCCTTGAAAGAAACTGAAGGGGACCTAGCAGCAGCTATTCTAAAATTAAGAAGGTAGCATTCAGAATTGTATTACTAATAATACAAGGCATTTATTCTTCTTCAGCGGTAATCCAGTCACGTACCATCTTCAATCGAACAAAGTCTTCTCGGTCACGTTCTTCGAGTGCAAGCTTGACGAAACGTACAGTTGCATCAAGTCTTGGTATGACAACTGTTTCAAGGGCAGAAACACGTCTTTTTGTTCTTTCAATCTCTAATGCCAATCGTTTCACAGTTGATTCGATTTCAGCAAGTTGGACTATGGCTTTTAGAGCTTCTTTGAATTTCTCACCCATCACATCAAATTTCGTACTGGAATCTGAAAGTGAGTAAGGAAGTTCGGAACTACGTTGTTCCACAGATAGAACCGGAACTCTAACACCCATCATTGACCTTGTTGATATTTTTAGATCTGCTTCAAACTTACTGGCGTATGCAAACTCAATCACTCTGGCAGGACCCATAATCATTTTCGCCTGGGTTAATGCAGAGAATGCTTCAGCCAAAGATTTGTCAACTTTTTCGCGAGATTCTTTGATTTCAGAGATAATGTTGAAAAATTCCATTATCAATGAGTCCCTTTTCTCTCGAAGAAGATTATGTCCTCTCTCTGCGAGCTTCATTCTATTCTTGAGTGCGAGGAGCTCCATTCGAGTTGTCTTGGTGCCTGGAAGAATCTTACTCATCGGTAATCACTTCAACAGACCTGTCAAGAGAAGTATCTTTTGGTCTTAATAGAATGTGAAAGCTAAGGCACTAATAATTATTCCAATGGTACAAACAATGAGCCAATCTCTCATGTATTTCTGTACCAAATTTGGTTTCTCATCAATCTGACCAGTAATTATCAAAGTACTAAGTGAGATGAAGAGAAAAGCAAAAGGTAGAGCCACAGTTCCATTTGTCAGAGGAACATCAGTAATCATGAGGATTGCGGCTAAGCCACCGAAGATTAAGAATGAAAGGATCATCAATGAGTTCATGATATGCTTAATTCGTATAACATCCATATCTGATAGCTCCTAAGAGGGCTCATGACCATATTGTTGGCCAAGCTACAAGCCATTTCATTCTATTCAAAAAGGTTGTGTATTCTCAGCAATCGCACTAGTAAAATTGGTAAGTTTCACCACACTTTTTATATTGCTAATGACCTTTTGAAAACTGTATTACAATAAGTACTTGTGATACAAATTGAATTAGAAATTAGAGGTCCACAAAATGACAATTGCTATCCATGAGAGTGCGTTGATTCGTCACTTTAACACTCGCAAGGAAGTCCTCCGAGCATGGGAGGAAAGGATAGGGTGTAGATTTTCGCCGTTTCGTGGTTTCAAAATGCCAGACAGTCGATTATACATAGAAGACAGTGACTTCTTAGATTCCATTGTTGATTTGATTATCACAAATGAGAGACATGTCTTCATTCGTGGTCCTGTTGGATCAGGAAAGAGTACTCTGATGCTTTTAGCGCTGAGAGATTTACCAACTCTGGCTGATCGCAAGGAGAATAAATTCGTCACTGGTTATGTAGGGATGACAGGTCTCTACGAGAAACAGATGGCTGCAGCTATTGCTGATTCTTTGAGAGTGAAGTACAAAAGATCCTGGGAGTCCAGCCAAATCATTGATGCTGTGGCAAAAGAAAGTCTTCGGAGGTATATAGAAGAAAAAAGTCGCACAGCACTCTTCATTGAAGATGTAGCAGATAATCAAGAAGCCGCATTTCACAAACTACGGTTTCTTGCAGACTTGCCAACTGAAGAGATGGTTGACACTTTTGGTAAGTCACAAGCTCTTGATGAACCAATTGTCACGTTAGTGATGTCTGGAACATTGATGTATTGGAATGCGATGCTATCCTTCCTGCCACAGATTGCAGATCGTACAGAGCCCTTGGATGTACCAGCACTCAACAATGCAAAAGCAAAGGAATTTGTGGGACGAAGAATTGCTTACGCACAAGGACGTATTGATAGCTTCGACCCAGATTCATATGATGTATACCCATTCAGTGATGAGTCAATCAATGTAATCAATACAGCAGCAAGAGGTAATCCTAGAGATATCAGAATGCTAGCGAGAGGTTGTCAACAAGTAGCAGCCGAGAATTTTAAGAAAAACGGTGATCCCACCGTGGATAAAGAAATTGCATCGCTTGTTTCCCAAGCATATGCAACTATACTCAGGGAGGTTCAATAATATGAGTCTACTTGGAAAATACAGACGAGAAGAAGAAGGCAAAGATGACGAAACCAGCGAAGAAACAACAACTGCAGAAAGAAAACCACCACGTGAACCATCTAAGACTAGTAAACTTCTATCAGCAGTACCTAACAAGGAACGAAAGAGTCCGATTGTTTCATTTTCAATTCCTACAGACCTTCGGTCTTGTCTTCAAGCTATCAGGAAAACAAAAGCAATCAATCTAAGTATGTGGGTTGAATATCGACTGCGTGAAGCTGTTGCTAAGGAATTCCCGCAGATTGCTGAAGAATTCCTAGAGTAATCAAATATACATGTAATACAAATATTATATTTCTGGAGAGGCCCATCAGGATTCCTTATGGGCTTCTGCATACTCAGCCACTCGTATCATACAAAGTGCGGCAAGGGATGGATCATCAAAACAAGGAATCCTATTCATTTCTAGGAGATCTTTTCCAGGTTTTCCAACATCTCCTGCTAGCCAAACACCAACAACTGGTTTGTCTATAGCTGATATACGTACACCTTCTAGGGTACCTGCGGCATGTTCTGTTTGAGTCATACCTGCAAATGTTGGAACAGCACATATCACAAGTAGCATGTCTATATTTGGATCTTTCAAGAGAAGCTCTGTAGCAATTCGATATTCTCTTCTTCCACCACTAGCTACAACATCTATTGGATTCCTTACAGATGCCATAGGTGGAAGGACCTGACTAAGTTCATCACGTGTTTCTTGTTCAAAAGCTGGGATTTCCAGACCTAAATCAGATGCTGCATCTGTAGCTAATACACCAGCTCCACCTGTATTACTAATAATACCAATCCTACGACCCCTAGGAAGTGGTTGATAATCAAACAGTTTACAGACCTCAAATAGAGTATCAAGTGTTGGAGCAGTGACACAACCTGCTTGCCGTATCATTCCATCAAACACCTTGGCAGACCCGGCAAGTGATCCAGTATGTGATTGAGTTGCACGTCCACCCGCCTCACTCTTTCCACCTTTCAGTACAACAACAGGTTTCTCACTGGCAGCTCTCTGTAATGATTCGAATAGCTCTCGACCCTGACTGACACCTTCAATGTATGCAGCAATTACAGTTGATTTGGGATCTTGTCTGAAATAGTCCAACATCTCGACAATACCAACATCAGCAGAATTTCCGACGCTTGCAAATTTGCTCATTCCAATTCTCTTAGTTCTTGTTGTGTAAATAGTCATACCACCAAGAGCTCCGCTTTGCGAAACAAATGCAATGTTACCTCGTTCTGGCATCATTGTAAAAGTACCATTGAATAATCTGCTATTTGAAACACCTACACAATTCGGACCGATAATTCGGATACCAGATTCTTTGGCAGCCTTAGCCAGATTATTTTCAAGCTCTACCCCATCAGTCCCAGTTTCACTGAATCCGCCCGATATTACTACAGCATTTCTTGCACCTGCCTTCTTTATTTCAGGCATTAAGGATGCACAGTATTTGGCTCCCACTGCAATAATTACTAAATCAACTGGTTCAGGTAGTGAAGCAAGGTCGGGATATGCTTTGGTACCAAGCACTTGGTCTCGACTACGAGTGATTGGAAATACATCGATCTCAGATGCTAATAGATTCATCAATATCGAGTTACCCAGTTTCCTATAATCTGCAGATGCTCCAACTAGAGCTATGCGTTTGGGATTGAAAAATGGGTCCATGTCTTTGAACAATTCAGCATCTGAATCTGTCATAGTCCCACGCCAGATGCGAGTTCGATTTATGTCTGCCGTCGTATGATGCTATTAATTGTATTACAAGTAATAATCATCCTTTTCCTTCCAAATCTCCTTGTACAATCGTTTTAGACGTCCGGTGTTTACACATGATGGTGATTCGGTTGCGTTCTTCACAATATACTTGGTTTCAAAACATCTCTTACTAACATTCTTGATAGCACGTATTGTTGTATTTACTACTTCGTTATTCTTAGTAGTGCAAAGAAGATCTACAAGAGCTGACGCAGAAACTTCATTGTAAAAATTGCCGAGAGCTGTGACTACAGTTGTCGCAATTCGATTGTCCTTAGAGTGAGTAAGATTCTCAAGTAGCATAATAGACTCTGGAGTTCTGACTCTGACATGAGCATTGACACAAGATAAGACATTCCGGAAAGCTGAACTTGATTGAGAATCCTCATACTGATCTAAGATACTTTCAAGCATGAATTTGAGTGTGGGATATGAGTACTTACTAGACTGAAGACTCAGAGTTTCAATCTCATGATCGATAATAGAGATGAGTAGTTTCTGATAATGCGGATTGGATGGATGAGTCAATGACTCTTCTTTGACCTGGATCTCTATAGATTCAGTAGTTGGTATTTCTTTCTGTATTACAGATATTACAACATCGAACGATTCGGAATCTATCTCTGCTCCTCTAACTCCTAGTTGTGATAGAACCTGTCTGCCTTTTTCACAGTACCAGAGAGGTAGAATGTTGATTAGATTACCATGTTTTCTAAGGGTTAGACTTGCGATTTCATCACGTTGAGTTCTTTCAAGCAATTCTGCTGTACTCACCGAGATTGAGCTATCAGGACTAGCAGGGTCAAAGAACAGAGTGTTTCCTGATTCAATCTGCTTGATAGTCATTGATTCGCATTCCGCATGGAATGATTGTGAGGCATCAATCAAGGAATCTTTGTTCTCTAATCTGGAGAGAAGTTCTTCTATAGTGAGAGAGATTGGTTCGAACCCATTACAATCCAGTATAGTGAAGAGTGTTTCTCGATATTTCAAATCTTCAATCAATACCTTGTGTGGACCAGCTCCAATCGGAAGAATGTAGGGAAGTTTTCTTGCCCGGGATAGATGGTTGATTGTTACAGACCATCCTCGATCTTGCTCAATTTGAGAAAGCAAATCACCTAGGTCCCGGGTTCTTCGCTCTCCAATTGCGTCCACTATCATCTGGGTGAGTTGTAGTTCTTCGGATTGCTTGACACGTTCTTTGACTGCTTGGAGTATAGATTCACGATCTTTGTCTTTTACCAAATGAGGTCCTCTCATGATTTGTGGATATACAGATTATCTATTTCCTCTACCTGAAAGTGAGTCAATTAATCTATGTTACCATTGGTACTGTATTCCGTGTATTACAACTATTAGGATTGTGACTTTCGCGCCAACAATTTCCAAAAATCAAGCTAAAAATCCCGTTCTAAGATTAGAACTATGTATAATTGTTACACTGAAAATATGAGTGTGTCGTAACACTTGAAGATAGGCTGATGTCATAGGGTCGCTTTCGTACTAACGAATCAAGCACCTTCATTGTCATCTCTATCTCCTCAAAATCTCCAAGATGGCTTATGGCCGCTTGAAGCATTGGTGGCGAACTAAGATTCCGTGTTTCGGTCCTGCTTCTTTGTGCGACACGCTCGAGCCATTTCTTTTTTTAATTCTCATAGATAGTTGAATGAGAGTCTATTCTTCGTTTGGCTTTTTCTTTGAGAGTTCGGACTTCAATACTAATGCTGATGAAAGCTCCTCAAGAAATGACATGATTGTTTTTTCTGTTACTGACACACTCTCAAGATCTTCTTGAGTCAGTTCGGTCTTTCCAGCGAGGATGTCTCTGATTCTTCTGTAGTCTCCAATTCGTGTGGCTACTACTTCAAAAGGTCTAAACACAGTAGAATCGAACAATCCCAGATATGCGAGAAGTAGCATTGTGTATAAGCATCTTGTGACATTTCTTCGAGCTTGAGTTAGAGTTCTATTGAAAGCACCTCTGGATACCCCACGAGACCTGGTTCCAGTTTTGGAGCGGTATGATGCCTTGTCTTCATACGTAATATGAGAACCAAGATTGTCTTCAACTACAAGATCAATTAGAAGTGTTTCAAGCTGAGTTGCGCTCAGAGTTGATCCCTCTTGTAGCATTTTGAGTATTGGTTCTTTCAATACTTGTGTGGTTCCGGATGTGAGGGTTCTGATAGATTTTCTATTGGTTTGATTGCTTGATTTCTCACTCATTGTATGGTCTCCGCTGAATTATACGCACAATTTCTAGGGTGTGTTCAGAACAACCGTTAGACGGTGTATAATGGACTTATTTCATGTTCCACTACGGTCATCTGTGCGGATACAACTTTGTATACGGAGTCTTTAAGGTAATAAGTGTTTGACTATGATACCTGTATTACAGGTGAGAATAATGGGATTCTACCGATTAGACAAAGTCCATTCTGACTCAGGGGTCATTACAACAAACCCTAGGATAAGGTTCCCACGAACCTCATCAAATTTGTACACACCAAACAGATGCTTTCCAGAGATATTGATCCATTCTATTCTTCCTCGTAAGAGATAATGATTGAATAGAATTCTACAGTGCTTTCGAATAGATGTGAAGAGGTTCTTGTACCTCCTTCTTTGTGAAGGTCGGATTCCCCATCTTGAAAGAATGAAACGATTGGCAAGATTATTGCTAGATATCAAGACGGATTTTCTTCCCTTCCCCTCAGGTGTTGATGATTTAAGGAGTGTATCTTTGAGACAATCTGGAATCGATGCCAAGACTGATGCAGTTGCCTCTGGTTCCCGGACTATTGTTTTGGTGTGTGTAGTATTCGTCAAGCCTGTTCAATGATTAACTTGCTCTTAACCTTAAGAGGACCTATACAAAAAAAAGTCACTGTAATATTGGTAATACAGTTTATTCATTCCCTATTACTAATGCTTATTGTCACGTCACTGGATTAATATTCATCATAATCTACCGCGTCCAGAAGGAGTCAAGGTAGTGAAGAGAAAAGCGGTAGTCCATATAACAGGGATTGTCCAAGGAGTTGGATTCAGACCTTTTGTCTATCGTGTTGCAAAGTCCCTATCTTTGATGGGGTACGTACTCAATCTCGGGGATGCCGGCGTTGAAATAGTAGTTGAAGGGACTGAGAAACAGATCCAAGAATTGATTAGTAGTATCAAGAATGATTTACCCTCAATCTCACGGATAGATACACTCGATATTGAATGGGCTCCTGCAGAAGATACCTTTTCGGATTTTCTTATACACAAATCTTCACTCGTACGTAGTGATGATGCAATTCCAGTGTTACCTCCAGATATTGCAATATGCAATGATTGTATAGCAGATTTGTTTGATTCAAAATCACGATGGAATCAGTATGGATTTACATCATGTGCGGCTTGTGGACCTAGATATTCTACCATTACAGATCTTCCATATGATCGACCTAATACTACGATGATTGATTTTCCCCTCTGTGATACTTGTAATACAGGTTATACAGATCCATTAGATAGAAGGTATCATGCACAAACAACTGCATGCGATGAATGTGGACCTAGATATCGCCTTGTGGATAAAAACGCACAAAGTATTGCGGACGGTAACCCAATAGAAACTATTGCAAAACTAGTTGATGATGGTGCAATTGCGGCTCTTCAGGGAATAGCTGGAACTCATATTGCTACCAAGACAAGTGATGGAAAACCGATAGAAGTTCTTCGAGAGAGAAAGAAAAGATTTCAGCGACCGTTTGCATTGATGGTAAGAGATCTTGGTACACTCAAGAAACTTGTCGATATCAACAAACTCGAAGAGCGGATTCTCACATCATGGAGAAGACCAATTGTATTGGCTTCCAAAAGATCTGATTCAGATGTATTACCATTAATACAAGATTCTGTGCTTGATCTGATAGCTCCTAGTCTGGATAGTATAGGTGTTATGCTGCCTTATGCACCAATGCATCACCTTCTCTTCAAGTATTCAAAAGAACAAGCATTGGTAATGACAAGTGCTAATCCTACAGGGATGCCAATGTATATTGATCCCGATGTAATCATGGAAGAGCTAGGTAGTATAGCAGATTACTTCCTGCTTCATGATAGAAGAATCCACCAACGTGCAGATGATTCTGTTGTAAAGTTGACAAGTGAAGAGAATCCAGTCTTCATCAGACGTGCAAGAGGATATGTACCAGAGCCTCTTGTATTCAATGGACCATGGAAATCACTCAAGGTATTAGGTGTAGGTCCAGAGGAGAAAGCAACGGGAGCCTTAGCAAAATCTGGTCGAGTGTATCTAACACAGTACATAGGTGATACCGACCAGGTTGAGAACATAGATTTTCTTTCACAGGCTATCGACCATATGAAACATCTCCTAGGTATTTCAAAACTGGATGGAGTAGCTTGTGATCTACATCCTGAGTTTCTAAGTACAGAATTAGCTGAGCGAATTGTATCTGAGAATGATATTCCCCTCTTTCGAGTACAACATCATCATGCACACCTTTCTTCTTTGATTGTTGATGGTTTGATACCAACTGATAATCGTATTGTTTGTATTACAGCAGATGGTTATGGGTACGGAGAAGATGGAACTGCCTGGGGCGGAGAGGTTCTTGTGGGAGGTTTCAAAGAGTATGAACGTAAGGGTGGATTAGTAGCACAGGACTATACTGGAGGCGACTTGTCTGCAGTTTATTCATCCAGAGCTTTCTTGGGAATTGTGGGTGATGAGTTGGAGAATGAAAAGATACTCCAAATCCTAGATGCAGCTGAGGTTTCACCTAGTCAGAAGATTAGTACTGATATGTTGGATATCCTTGTGAAAGCAAGTATGAAAGGAATAAACACTATCAAGAGTACGAGTACTGGCAGAGTTCTTGACTCGGTTGCTGTCGCATTAGGAATTTGTACTCAAAATTCGTATGATGGTGAATGTCCAATGAAATTGGAAGCAGTTGCTCGAGGATCTGACATTCAACTCGAATTGGAGTTCAACAAATCTAGTTATGGACAGGTTCTTGATACAACACATTTGTTACTACAGATAATTGAACTCAAGGAGAAAGGAATGAGTCGTTCAGAGTTAGCGTATGCAGCACAACAATCAATCGGCAAGGGTCTAGCTGAGATTGCGTGTGAAGTTGCTCAGGACGAAGGGATACTTCATGTTGGATTTTCTGGAGGGGTAGCAGTCAATCGCATAATAACAAGAGCTGTAGAAAATCACATACGAGAGAATAACCTTGTACCAGTTCTTCACTCACTTATTCCTCCTGGAGACGGAGGAGTTTCTGTTGGACAGGTTGCAACTGCTGCAGCCAGGTTGACTGAAGAATGATAGTAATACAAGTATTATATGCGTTCTTTCACTTGTTCTAACCCAATTTCAGCCGCAGTGGTATTAATCTTCTCGAACTTCTTAGGGAAAGCTTCACTGATTGCTTTCATTGCTGAGTCCTTACTAATTGGTACAATATTGGTGCCAATTATCCCACCGAACATCACCATGTTTAGAGACCTCGCACTTCCAGCTTCAATTGCAATTTTCTGAGCATCAATCTCAATGATATTGTCTGTGAATTTCTTTAGTGCTGAAATGATATCCTTGTGGTCAGGATACTCAGCTTTTCCCATAGAGACAGCAACGGGATATTGAATATGTGAGCTCATCAGAACATATCCACCCTTCTTTACAAGATGAACTTCTCTTAGTGTTTCAACAGGTTCGAAGCCTACAAGAAGATCCGCGGCCCCTGCATCAATGACA
The DNA here is from genome assembly GCA_016840385.1 of Candidatus Thorarchaeota archaeon. Next base: position 15,266 of record JAEOSL010000001.1, read on the forward strand.
GGACCACTTGCATCATCACCGATTCTGACGGTACAGACTACATGGCCACCTCTTTGAGCCATTCCATGAATTTCTCCGACACGCACATTCAATCCTTCGGCTAGTGCAGCCTTAGCAAGAATCTCAGCAAGTGTGAGAACTCCTTGTCCACCTACTCCAGCAATAGCAATATTTACTGTATTACTAGGCATCTATTCAACCTCCCTCTTTATTGCCCCTTGTGGACACACCGAAACACACGTGCCACAGAGATTACACTGGGTTTCATCTATCACAGCTTTCTCTGTTTCTGGATCCATATACATTGCTGGACAAGATAGCCGATTAAGACAGCGCTTGCATGCAGTACATTCTTCCTCATCAACGTAATATTTGGGTGGTGTTTCACCTGCACGACGACGATCTGCAGCTGTTAGTAATGCACAGGGCTCCTTAGTAATCAAGACTGCAGGTTTATGATTCTCCCTTGCCCATTTTACCATCTCTCTTACTTCACCAACTAGACCTGCAATAGACTCGAATGGGTTGACAGTCTTTACATACTCAACTCCGAGACCTTTGCATACCTCTTCGATGTCAAGTGCTGGAACTTCTTTTCTCATTCCGGTGATTCCAGTTCCAGGATGTGGTTGATGACCGGTCATTGCCGTGGTTCTATTGTCCAATACTACCAAACATATTCTGTGTTGGTTGTATACTGCATTGACTATACCTGGAAGACCAGATGCGAAAAAGGTACCATCACCAATTGATGCAACAATATCCTGATCAGTAACCTCTGCAAGACCACAAGCTGTAGTTACTGAGGATCCCATGTCAAAGAGAATGTCTGCGGTTTCCAAAGGTGGTGCGATACTTAGAGTATAGCATCCAATGTCTGATGGGTAGATTGCTTTCCCTCTTGTTGCTGCACGAATAGCATAGTACGATGCTCGATGTGGACAACCCGCACACAATAGCGGAGGTCTGGGCGGTAGATCTAGCACGGAGTCAGACCTCTCATCGATATTTTTCCAGTTAATAGGTGTATTACAATCTTGAACCTTACATAATGCTTCCATAACGATTCTTGGGCTGTATTCTCCTACACGGGAGAAGAAACCTTGGTCTTTACCTAGTATTTCTACTCTGATTTCTTCCAGATGTGCTAGGCGTCTAGCATGTGTTTCAAGAAACGGTTCAAGTTCTTCAACTATCACAACTCTCTTATGACGCTTCAGAAACTCGGTAATTTTCTTCTCTGGGACTGGATGTGTGATTCCTAGTTTCAAAATCTCTGCTGAGAGGTTCATCTCCACAAGAGATTCTTTTACATAATTGTACGATACTCCGCTAGTTATGATTCCCAGATTACCTTCACCCTCTATGAAGTTCAATGGACTGGTTTCTGAAAACTCACGGGCTTTCTCAATCTGACCAAGTAACCACGGGTGTTGAACTCTGGCTACGGCTGGAATTGGAACAAATCTGAAAGGATCTTTTTCGAATACTACCTTATCTGGAAGAGCTGGTATTGGTCCAAATTCAATAGGTGCTCTTGTATGATTTACTCGTGTAGTCGTTCTGAAAAGAACTGGCAACTCGAATTGTTCTGAGAAGTCATATGCCTCAAGCAACATCGACTTGGCTTCTATAGGGTCGCTGGGTTCCATCATAGGCATGTTGCCCATCAGTGCATAGTATCTACTGTCATTCTCATTTTGTGAGCTCCACATACTGGGATCATCTGCAACAACAATGACCATTCCAGCACGAACTCCAACATATGCGAGAGAAAAGAAAGGATCAGCTGCAACATTGAGACCCGGTCCTTTACAGACCATCATTGAACGAACGCCAGCAACAGCTGCAGCTCCAGCCACTTCGAGAGCAACTTTTTCGTTTGTACTGAATTCAAAGTAAAAATTAGGTATATTTGGTGCCATGAATGTAAGATTGTTACCAATCTCACTACTGGGTGTACCAGGATAAAGCGCAACCAACCTAACTCCAGACTCTAATACCCCACGTGCAATAGCTTCGTTTGCGAGTAAGAGTACTTTCTTTCCTGGAGTGTCTTCAAGTAGTTCTTGAGGTTTAGCCAATCACAGATCCTCCATGCTCATGCGTATGTCGACGAGCATTATTGAATTGTGTAATAGTCTTGTGGTACTGGAAAATCCTTCGAACACGTGTTCCAAACTCTTTTATGTTCGTATTAATTGTATTACTGTTCGAACACGTGTTCCAAGACCCATAAGACCCCTTGATTTCCAGTAGAAAACATCAATTATTTATCTATTAGATTCGACAACGGTAAGTATAAATAGCTGTTTTCACAGCTTACAATTATCTCCATTTTTATTATACATTATTGATCGCTCGAACTCACACCATTTTTCTTTTCTGCAGTGGAAATGAAGGGGTGTTATCCAGATAATGCAAGGGCCTTATTCTGATTCCCGCTGGCATAATAGTAACTAGAACACGTGTTCCAAGTATGATGGGAACGGTCCGCATTAAATTTCCTGAACAATTTCATACACCCTAAGACTGAGAATATCCTGGTAAATTGAAAACAGACTATCAAACAAAACTCGTGATTCCTCTGGTACTAGAATAGCTGAATCTGCGACAGCTTCAGATCCTACACACTCATCTAAGAGACCTGGTTTTCTCTTCTCTTTAACCCCTGATTTTGTTTTCCAGGAATACATATACCCATAGAGCTCCTTGGTAAATGCCACACGTCTTGCATTACTTTGTCTAGCTTCTTTGCAATCATAGAGGTAGAGATACGAAGCCATAGTGTACACACACGATTCAAAGAACACATGTTCTGATTATTCAACTTGTGTAATACAATCAATACATTCGTGGCCGACACGGAAAAGTTAAAGCGTAAGAGACTTGGCCCTCGCTTGCAACACACGTAACTCCTTACTTAGTAAGCGGAGGAAAATTAGTTGAATCGGATTGGTTTACGGAAGGAAGAAAAAGCGTTTGAAACAAGGGTTGCACTCATACCTGATCAAGTGAAAGCTCTTGTTGATAAACATGGCATTGAATTTGTTATCGAACCTAGTTCCCAACGTGCATTCGAAGAAAAAGAATTCGAAGAAGTTGGCGCAACAGCTACCCCACTGAAAGGAAGTGGTGTACCAATAGTCCTCGGTATCAAAGAGATGCCGATTGATTTCTTTGAAAAGGATGTAGCCTACATCTTCTTCAGCCATACAATCAAGGGTCAGAAGTACAACATGCCCATGCTCCAGCATATTATGAATACTGGATCTACATTGATTGACTACGAACGAGTAGAGGATGATAAGGGTAGACGATTGATTTACTTCGGCAACTGGGCTGGAATGGCTGGGATATCAGATACATTCCGTGTTCTTGGAGAACGTTTGGAAGTCGAAGGTATCACACCCAACCCTTTTGCTGGAATGCGAACAACATTGGAGCTCAAGGGTCTTGAGGCTGTAAAAGAAGAATTCAAGCTACTCGCAAAACGAATTCAAGAGCAGGGACTTCCTGAAGAACTTACACCCTTTGTCGTTGGATTTGCAGGATATGGCAATGTATCTCAAGGAGCGCAAATGCTCTTTGACTTGCTTCCACATGAAGAAGTCCAACCAGAAAATCTCCAAAATCTAAAACCAAAAGGCAACTTGCTCTACAAATGTATCTTCAAGGAAGAAGATATGGTAGATCCCACAGATCCTTCAAAGAAATTTGAACTGCAGGACTACTACAAATCAGGAAAGGAAGGTTACACTGGTATGTTTCACAATTATGTTCAATATCTTACAGTCATTATGAACTGTATCTATTGGACGAAAAAATATCCTCGATTAATTTCAAAGGATTTCATTCGCAAACACTGGAAAGAAGAATCCCGCAAACTGCGTGCAATAGGGGACATCTCTTGTGATGTAGGTGGTGCTATCGAGTTCACACTTGATTGTACAACACCTGCTGAACCTGCATTTGTCTATCTAATCAACGAAGATCGAATCGAACTCGGTGTAGAAGGTGACGGCCCAGTAATCATGGCTGTCGATAATCTACCCTGTGAACTTCCACGTGAAGCATCAACATCATTCGGTGAAACCTTATTCGACTTCATACCTGCACTTGCAAAGGCAGATTTCATGGCATCTTTTGAAGACTTGGACTTACCAAGGGAAATTAAAGATGCAATCATCGTATATCGTGGAGAACTAACAAAGAATTTCGAATATCTCAATCAATATCTGAACTAGGGAGACAAAAACAATGAAGAAAGTACTATGTTTGGGCGCCGGGCTAGTAGCCCGTCCGTTTATTCACTATCTTAGCGAACACGGCATCCATGTTGTGGTTGCCAGTAGGACCATAAGTAAGGCTGAAAATCTGATAGAAGGCTGTGAGAATGCTGAAGCTGTTGCTTTCAATATAGCTACAGATGATAGTCTTCTTGAAGATTTGACTGCTAAAGTTGATCTTGTTTGCTCTTTACTTCCTTACACATTCCATGTCAAGGCTGCAAAGGTTGCAATCAGACACAAGAAGATGTTCTGCACCACCTCATACATTTCAGATGAGATGAAAGCATTGGAGGATGATGCAAAGAAGGCAGGTGTCTTACTATTGAATGAGTGCGGTGTTGATCCTGGCATCGATCACATGAGCGCTATGCAAATCATCGACCATGTGCATAATAACAATGGCAAAATTGTTAGTTTCACATCTTTCACAGGTGGTCTTCCTGCTCCAGAGGCAAACAACAATCCCTATGGATACAAGCTTTCTTGGAGTCCTCGAGGAGTATTACTTGCTGGAAGAAATAACGCACACTTTCTACGCGATGGAAAGGAGGTCAAAATTGATGGAGCAGACCTCTTTCAGAGCTGTGAACCTATGGAAGTTCCCGGTATGGGTACATTCGAAGGTTATCCGAACCGAGATAGTATGTCCTACATCGATATCTACAGCATACAAGAAACCAAAACGATGCTCAGAGGAACCTTCAGGAACACAGGATGGTGCGAAACCCTCGATAAGATTGCGGATCTCGGTCTTCTCGATATTGAAGAACGGTCTCTGGGTGGTACTACCTATACTGATTTGATGAAAGACCTGACATCAGCTGGAGATGGTGATGTCAAAGAAGCAGTCGCTGATTTCTGTAAAATCGAGAAGGATAGCGAGGTCATATCACGTTTTGAGTGGCTTGGACTATTTGACGAAAGAGAGATAGATTCCAAAGTTAGCACAAGACTTGATGCACTATGTGCACTCTTCGAAGAGAAAATGAACTATGCACCAGGAGAGCGTGACATGATCGTCATGCACCACGAATTCATTGCTGAATATCCAGACAAGAAGCAGAAGATAACATCAACAATGATTGATTATGGAATTCCTAATGGAGATAGTTCCATGTCAAGAACAGTTGCTCTTCCTGTTGCTATTGCTAGCAGAATGATACTCGAGGGGCGAATCAATCTCACAGGTGTTTATCGTCCTATCATTCCTGAGATCTATGAACCAATTTTAGAAGAATTGGCTACACTAGATATTTCTCTTGAAGAACACACCTTCGATTTGTAATACTAATAATACAAAGAAAACTGCTGCAGAAGAGTATCAAGCTAATCCCGAACTCGCATCTGGATAGCTGCTAAGAGCTCTTCTGCTCTTTCTGTTTCTCTCAAAACTTCTTTCACTTCAGTCTTGAGACGATAAGTATACCCTGATCTGTTTCCGTATCGCTCAAGGTGTCCCTTAGCATTATCCCACATTCTTGCAAGATAAGTCGAAGCTGTGCTTTTTGGAAGATTTTCACTGAATGAATCTTCATAAATTTCTGCAACATCAAGAGAAGAGAATTTTCCATGTTTGAAGGATGCGTATATGATTACCTGCATCTTTTCATAATTGCTCATGGACTCCAATCGGGTTTCATCAAAGCCTGCTTCTGGAATTTCGTCAACAATTTCATCAAATGTGCAGCCTGTACTTGTTTCAAGGAATACCTTGAACTTTCCAAACATCTCTTCGATACTTCCACCCTTTACTTGAAAACTAGATTCTTCACCCATTGTTTCATCTGATACGAGAATCTTGAAATCAAATGGCGCCTCTGTCAGTGAAAGAATCTTTTTGAACCTGTTAAGTGCCTCACTTGGACTTACATACTTGCATTGGAAAATCTCACGAAGCCCTGGAGCTGAACTGTATGTGAACTCATAGACATAATTTGTTCGTTCTCCATCGTTCATATTTATCACCTTCGAGGGTTCAATCTACTTAGTTGTTCACAACAAGATAGTATTGACAACCAAATAAGTGTGAGTATGTGAATTGAATATACGTGGATAAGAGCTACATAGGACGTTTACACCCATATAGGACTCGTCCACCCCGTATCTCGTGTGCTCACGTCCTGTACACTCTCATTACGAGTAAAATAGCATTATGAGCCCTTTATTTCCAAAAATAAGATACTTCTCCATTCTGTTCACTATTCACTAATCTATATACTGTGTGAATGAGCCAGTAAGCATTTCATATCCCCCCTTACTTAGTTCCACTGGAAACGAAGGGGTGTGTCTATTCACAAGGATAAGAAGACATATCGACGCCAATTCTTCTTCAATAAGCACGCAAAAGCCTGTTTCGTAGAAAGTGTTCACAATTATGGCGCCATTCACACAAAAACTCTGTGAACCAGTGTTTATGAATATACTGTGAATTCATGTTGGGATCATATAGTCTGTTGAATTCTCCCCCAAAACAAGTTGCTGATATCGCTCATCTGTACTTGTATCAACTACCCACTCAAGCCTACCCTTGGCTTCGACAGAATCACCTTTTGAAACATGTTCTGTGAATCTTCCACGAAAACTGATTATCTGCTTTAGTTCTGGAAAATCCGATGACTCTACTTTGTAAACACAAGGGGTGAAAATTGACTCTCTATCATCAATAACCATACATTGTACTTCCCTTGATTCAAAATTTTCAGATACAATCTGTCCAAAATTCTCTATGACATCTTGACGACGTTTGACTAATCTGATGAAAAATTGATATTCTCCAAATACACCCTGTAGAGTTTTCCTCCTCTCTATCTCCCAAAAGGTGTCATGATACTCCACTAGCTCTCCCCACCTGAATTTGAGATGTTCATCTAGGAGGTTTCCATTGTATCGTTCTAATCCAGGAATCTTGTCAAAATTATACTCCAGTTTCCTGTAGAACTCATCACATGCAGATTCACCAAATACAATCAGGTCAATATCTGATGCTTCTCTTGCTACACCAACAAGCTGCGATCCAGTGACACCGATATCACTTCTATCTATTCCAGTATATTCTAGTAACAAATCTACTAGATGCGTGGTAGAGATGGAAAGTGCACTTGAATCCTCACGAATTTGAACCATATGTTTCACAGGATCAAGAATTTGTTTTACTTTCTTATGTGGGACCGCCTGCAAGATTCTTCCATGAGCCTCACTAAACCACAGATATTCTGAGAAATTGTCTTTGAGGTATTTCTCCCTTTCGTACAAATCATAGATTTTTTGAAATCTTGGAACTGAATCTGATGAATCGATATTCGGTACATATCTTACATAAGCTATGATTCGGTCATTGGGATGAATCACTCCCTTTACCTCAAATATGAGATTATCCAAGGTTTTGATGAAGTATCCTTCTACAAGTTTCTCTAACACTTTGTATCATCTGACAATAATACGATATTGTATTAAAGCAGTTCTTTCAGCAAAGCCGATATAATGACCGACAATTTAGACGTCAAGTCAGACTTTGAGATTTTTAAGCTGAATGATAATTTTGTATACTTTGATTCAGCAAGTACAACACTCGTACCTAAAATCTCTGTTGAAGCAACAACCAATTTTCTTGACACAGTTGTCGCCTCATCTCGCCGTGGTGCACATAGTCTTGCCATAAAGGGTGGCAGTATTGTAAAGGATGTTCGCGAAAGTCTAGCAACATTCATGAAAGGTGAACCTTCATCATTCTCTTTTCAGAAATCAATTCCCTCTGCAATAGCATCTCTAGTTTTTGGATATGATTGGAAACAAGAGAAGAAAGAGAAGATTGTAATCTCTCAAAATGAAGACAATTCAGTATACATTTCATTACTAAGAGCCGCAGAAATTCTGAATCTTGATGTCGATATAATTCCACTCGAAGATGATGGAACTATACAATTAGAGTTTCTAGAAAACACAGTAGATGAAAAAACCGGAATTGTTGCAATCGGTCATACACTTCCAGGCATAGGAACAATGAATCCAATATCCAAAGCCGCAGATATCGTTCACAGTCATGACGCATTATTACTAACCGATGCAACAAGATCTGCAGGACTAACACAAGACTCACCAGTCAATCTAGGTTGCGACATTCTTGTTTTTTCAGCAAATATTGGTCTCATGGGTCCTCCAGGATTGGCTGTCCAATGGATATCTCCAGAATTTGGGAAGAGCCATACACCCGGCATACTGGGAGGAACCTCTGTATCTTTAGTACAAGACACAACTTACGAAACAGCTTTCCAACCCCATAAATTCGAGTCGGGATACATCAATATTCCAGCAATAGCAGGACTTGGATCATCAATTGAGTATCTCTCGAATCTTCATGAAAGAGGTCTCATCTCTCACATCAAGAATTTATCAAAACATATGAAAAAACGATTATTGGAAATACCCAGTTTGACACTATACGGAAATCCGAATGAAACATCTACCATTTTCGGCTTCAACCTAGGAGACCCCTCTGAAATGGGATGCCATGATATTGCATTATTCCTTGATGAATCGAATATTGCAGTCAGAAGTGGATATGTTTGTGCACATCCTATAATTCAATCAATAACAGATGATGGTCTCGTTCAGGTGTCTATGCATGCCTACAATACCATTGATGACATTAATCGACTTACAGACACTCTGACAACGATATCCGAACAACTACTTTGATAGTCTATATCACTAGACTAGTACAAAACTTGGGGGAAAGAATACAAAGTATTGAACCGTGATTGCTAGGAGTATTCCACTAAATACAAGACCCTTTCCTCTTTTCTGATTTACCTCAGTGAACCAAAGAATTGCACCTATTAGAACCACAACGAACGATGAAATATTCCCGATAAAAATCAGAAAGTCCCAAATCTCAGCAAAATATCCCGCGATTAAGTTTGCAAAGTCTACAAGTGGGCTTAGAATCTGGAAGAACATTGACTTATCCTCATACAATAGTCAGGTACCTATTGATGATATAAAGTCCTAAAGAACGGTAACCGACTTTGCGAGATTACGTGGCATATCTGGATCATACCCTTTTTTCAATGCCATATAATAGCTAAACAGTTGAAGAGGTACAATAAACACCATTGTTGAGAACTCTGGTTCAATATCCTCAGGTATTGTGAACACGAATTTTGAGAGACTCTCCAGTTCTTCATCATCTTTGAGAATAACAGAAATAACAGATGCCCCTCTTGCCTTCATCTCCATAAGATTTCCAATCATTCTACTTCGAGTTTCATCATTTGGAGCTACAAAGATTACAGGAAAACCATCTTCAACAAGGGCAATTGGACCATGTTTTGATTCACCCGCAGAGTAAGCTTCTGCATGATTATAAGCTATTTCTTTCAGCTTCAATGCACCTTCTTCTGCAGTAGCAATTGACACACCCCTACCCAAGAAGAGAAGACTTGTTTTTTCGTAGAGCTCACCAGCAAGTCTCCTTGCCAACTCTTCATTTCTCGAAATCGTATCTGATACTATTTCCGGTATCTTTTCCAAACATTTGCGTTTAGATTCAATATCACTCAAATCTGTGAAACCTGTGAGTTCTCCGAGAGATAACGCAATCAAAGCAAGAGAAGTAAGCTGAACCATGAAAGTCTTAGTGGCTGCTACTCCAATTTCTGGTCCTGCTTGAGTTAAAATTGTATGATCTGCAATACGCGTAATTGAGCTCCCTACCACATTTGTTATTGCGATAATTTTGACTCCATGTTCTTTTGCGAATTTAATTGCAGTAATAGTGTCTGTTGTTTCTCCTGACTGAGTGATTGCTATGATACAGTCTCTATCTGTTAAGGCACCATATACAGTGTCCGAGAAATCACTGGCGAGTTCAAACGTTGGAAGTACACCGGCAATTGATGCAAACATGTGTCGCCCAGCTAAAGCTGAATGACCAGAGGTACCCATAGCTAACATAAAGATCCTGTCAGATGAATGGATTATCTCTGCAGCCTGTTTTATCACATCATCTCTGAGACGTAGTGTATTTCTAATGGCCTCTGGTTGTTCATGTATTTCTTTAAGCATAAAATGTGGGTAACCACTTTTCTGCGCCTGGTCAGCAGTCCAGCTGATTTCAATACTATCTCGATCAATCCGACTTCCATCTGCCAAACTTTCTATTATCACTTCATCACTAGTTAGACATGCAATCTCCCCATCAAGAAGAAGTATCATATCATTCGTCATAGGTAAGAATGCAGGAATATCTGAGGATACATATGAAACATCTTTCTTTCTACCAATCACCAGTGGATTTCCATCCCGAGTACATACAATTCGATTCTCTTCTTCCTTGGTACTCATCACAACAATTGCGTATGTTCCCTCAATTCGTTTCGTTACTTCCTTAACAGCCTCAACTAAATCCAAACCATCTTTCATATAGTCTTCAAGCATATGAGGAATTATCTCAGTATCAGTTTCTGATTTCAGCTTGTGACCTTTTGCACTGAGTTCTTTTCTAAGTTCCAAGAAATTATCAATCACACCATTATGAACAACAGCAATTTCGTTGTTACAATCAAAATGAGGATGTGAATTCAACATGGAAGGTATTCCATGAGTAGCCCAACGAGTGTGACCAATGCCTATAGATCCAGGCATTTCATCAAGGTCGAGTTTTCTATGAACCTCTTCGACTTTCCCCTTGTCTTTTTTCATGTACAATTTTCCGTCTTCGACTGTTGTTACTCCTACAGAATCATAACCTCTATACTCAAGTCGTTTGAGTGCTTGATGTATGAATGGAGCAACATCACCACGCTTCTGAACTACACCAATAATACCACACATAGGCAGAATTCCTCAGAGGTAGATTATGTAAGGACTGCACAATTGTGCAAAAAGGCTTTGTATTCGGAGAGAAACGCACTAATCTATCCGGTTAGCTCAATCTCGATGTATACTGAGTCGGGAATCCTTACACGCATAATCTGACGGATTGCTCTTTCATCAGCATCAATATCAATGAGTCTTTTATGAACGCGCATTTCCCATTTATCCCATGATTCAGACCCCTGACCACAGGGAGTCTTTCTAGTGGGAATTACCATTCTTCGAGTAGGGAGTGGTATCGGACCTGCCATTCGGACACCAGTTTTCCTAGTAATTCGTTTAATTTGATTACAGACCCCATCTAGATGTTCTGTACTCGTGCTTGATAATCGTATTCGTGCTCTTTGAGTCATGTAATAATCACTCTCTGCTTTAAGAGGTGTCCAAGGGCTACGGAAATTGAATCGGATAAAAAGCTTGTCTTGTGAATCAATTATTCATCACAAAATGATAACGTCCATAAGAGTGGTATCATTCCTGACAAAATGTGTTACAATTGGAGAATCTTGTTATTGTCAAATTAGGAGGATCGGTGATTACTCACAAAGAATCATCCCCTCCCACAGTCAATGATGAACATCTTAGTCGTATTGCAAAAGAGCTCGCAGTGCATGATGGTAAGCTGATAATCGTTCTTGGTGGTGGTGCGCATGGTCATCAAGCTGCTCACAAGCATGGATTTGGAAATCCTGATACTGCTCCAGAACAACTTCTTGCAGGAATCCCAGAAATTCGTCATAACATGACTCTTCTTACATCAAGAATTGAGAAGGAACTTAACAACCAGGGGATTCCCGGGGTAGTCATTTCCCCTTTCACGTTTGTGACACTGCATAACAATTTGATAGATCAATTTTCAACTAATATAATCGAAGAAACATTGAAAGCTGGTATTTCTGTGATTATCCATGGGGATGTATGTTTCGACAGAACAAAATCTGCATCTATTCTAAGTGGTGACACAATTGCAAAATATCTTACAGAACAGCTCAAACCTAAAGCTGTTTTCATTGGTACTAATGTAGATGGTGTTATGGATGACAACCCTACAGTGAATCCGAATGCAAAACCCATTCCCATCATCAATAACTCAAACAAATCGGAGATACTTTCACTAACAGGTCCATCTTCCAGTACTGATGTTACTGGAGGGATGACCAAGAAGATTACAGAGCTTCTGGAACTAGCAAACCAGAATGTGGATATTGTAATCTTCAATTTACTTGTTGCTGGTCGTTTAACTGCTTTATTTGAGAACAATTCTGTAGTTTGCACCAGAATTCAATCAACTTAGGTCACAAGAGCAGAAACACTATCATCCATCGTTTTAATGACTAGATTTCCAGGAGTAACCACACTATCTTCAAGATATTCTGAAGCTGTGAGAATGCATACAACCTTGGAGGATTTACATGTCCTACAAGCAACCTCACTGTGTAAATTCAGAAGAGTACTCAATTGCTGTTGATTCGGAAAAACTACGTAGGAGGTATTGTTTGCACAAAGATCATAGTAACCATGATTCCGAGAAACCTTTGTGTGATGCTTCTTGAGTTCAGTTTCTATAATCTGAATTGCTGTTTCTTTTAGTTTCTTCAATATTGACGAATTAACTATCCATAGACCCTGATCCATATCCACAAATTTACTTTCATCATTCGATCGTAAAGCAATCAAAACTTCATCTGCTAGAAGCTCGGTCAAAGCCCTTCGTCCTTCGTCCACTGTTAATGGTGCTGATCTACCTTTGAGAGATTGAAGTGCTGTCGTTTCAATGAATTCGAGAAGTACTTCCCATTTAATTTGTCCATTTGATAAATCTACAAAATCTTGAATTAAACCAAACCACAATCGTATCTGAATTGCCCTACTTGTTGCTGGACCTATTTCATGCATTGCACCAATAAGGTCTACATCTTCAGCTGTATCGGTTGCATCTTCATTAAGAATAGCACCTCGACTCAAATTCTCAATCATTGAATCTAAAGAGCTTGGAAATGCAGAAACAACACGGACTGCATTAAACTCCTCAAATTTATCTAGTAGATCTCGAAGCTTGGCAGCTGCAACACTTCCTCTGACAACAACAAATAGTTCACTAATTCCATTTTGGAGCATTTCCATATAGTGCCTAATTTTAGTCATGGTCGATTCCATTGAGGACGCTCTGAGATGCTGAGGTAGGATGACAACTGCTTTTTCTTCAATAATCATGTCTGGCCATTCTGGTTGCTTCTTAGTGTTAGAATCCTGCTCTATTCCTAATTTATCGGAAATATATTGAACAATGACCTTTCGAATAGTTTCTAAGCCATTATCAGGAAGTGTAAAGACAAAACCACCGGGAACTAATGATAATGCTTCACGTTCTATTGTACCCAGTGAAACTAGATCTCTTATGACCTCTGATATATCATCCTCCATTACAGTTGGATCAAGTGAAGTCAATAATTCTCGTATCTCCTGTTCTGTTGACATACCTGACGAAGCTAAGAATGCAACAACATGATTTCCAAAACGCCCTACTCTATCAAAAACAACAGTTTGTGCTTCTGTTTCAACGATTTCTACTTCTTCTGGTTCACTATTCTCTTCTTTGCTGGTGTTTGTATCTTGTACCAATAATTGTTGTTCTTGGTGAAGTATTTCACCTTCTATCTCAGATTCCATATCTTTAGTTTCTGGAATAGCTTTGTCAATAAACAGTTTCGTAGCAATTTCAAAGGTTTCAGTATCAGGAATCGAAACTAATGCTCGACCACACTTCATACTCCGCAAATAGACTTCTTGTTCTTCATTTAGTGATAGGAACTTACCACCAATTTGACTGTCATACGGTAACCGAAATACTACTTTCGTAGCAGTATTTGCAAGAATATTCGATGAGATATTAGGTCGTGTCGAAACTACAATAACTCCCTGACCGGTAGCACGTTGTAACAAAACCATTGATTCACCAGTAGTGACATCTGCTGATGAGCGCTTTGAGTAGATTTCAGGCACTAGATTATTTCCTTCTTCAAGAACCACAATATGATGTAGACCTGGAACAATTCCTCTTTTCATTGCACCCTCAAAAATCCGCTTTGCGATGAGATTGTAGAGTATCCGTGCTGAATCCATTCCTCCAATTCTTGCAACATAGCTCAAGTCAAGAATTATCCGCTTGTCTAAAAGACTCGAAATATCGATTGCCTCGGCTCCTCCGCGAAGAATATCACCAAGTGGTTCTTGGAATAAAATCTGAAGACGATTGAGAAGCGCATCCCTCGTCATATGCCCGATACGATCATTTAAGGCTAATTTCGTTATCATATCTGACAATGATTGAACTGAATTATTTTCTTCAAGAGAATCTGCTAGTTTCATCACTGACTCTCTAAGTAATCGTTCCATTGCTGGAGATAATTCTGATGAGTCACCTCTTTCCTTCAGCAATTCTTTCAGCATGACAAATGTAGAATACGCAGAACCTTCTACAGTTTCTGCTTTAGAATCCATTAGACTAATCACGAATGACGTATCAAGTCCAGGACGTAGGATAGTAATACCGCTTTCATTATGTCTTACCAATCCTGCATACTCTGATCCTTTCACATCAAAAATCCACCAAGGTGTATCGGTCTTTTCACTAATTTGAGCAATGAGATGTTTTACCAAGGTTGTCTTTCCTGTACCTGTCGCGCCCAAAACCGCTACATGCTCCCTAAGCCATTCTACCTCCAATCCCGCACTTGAATAAGGTCTACCATCAAAAACAGTATCTCCAATCACAATATCTCCCCCAAGAGATTCACGTGAAGGGATCTGAAATACAGGAGATGTTTCTGGACCAATAACTGGAAGATTCCTGACTGGTGTATTAACAAAGGACACAAGCCTACTAACATGGATTCTTTGTTTTTTAATATGGGATTTTGAAAATAACCTTAGAGCAGTTCTTCGTGTAATCTTCTTGGTATCTAGCTTGATAGAATCATGGCCTCCCCATATTGAAAGAATTAATCCTCTCACACCTTCTTCAGCTACGCCAATATCACTCCTCGGGTTTGGTTTGATAACAAAATATACTGTTGAATCAAACCATCCCACATCATCTTGAATCGACTCATATTGGGTGACAAGTTGCTTCTTCAAGGCATGGTCTTTCAGAGACTCCTCTTTCCTTTTCTCTTTCGATTGTATTGTTTTCCATTTTCCTTCAAGTTTTCTTCTCTCTTTACCAGGTTTAGCTGCAGAGAAAACACAAGTCATTGTTACAGAATATCCTTGTTTCATTGCAGTAGAGATGAACGTACCAACTTGAGATGCCTCAACTAATGGATTTACTCTGGGAATGCCTTTCAGTACCACAAGAGTGCTCTCATTATCAAATTCTTCGAAAACATCACCTGATTTGTATTCAGTATTATCAACAAAGAGAGCTGCTGCCTCTTCTAACTCATGGCCCTCAAGAATTCGTAGATCGATCATATTTAATGATGCCAGCAGAATAGCTTCGGCCCTAGTTGCCTCTCTTCGAATCATTTCCTTAATCGAATGGGAATCTGCACCGGTGGCAGTGATGAAAATCCGTAGGAATGGCTCTCCTTCTGAAATTCCCGCTTCAAATGCCATATTCACTGATTTATCCATTCCCGACCGCATGGCCAATAACATCGAAGTATTGTACTTTGGATATCCTCTATCATCCACGGATATTGAGCTCGCTGTTGACATAATTTCAAGACAACATAATCCAATGTTACGACCATTATGATCAATCAGCATCATTTCATTTTCTAAAGATACTGCAAGATTGGTCTGTTCCATCTTCATTTTGCTTAGAAAAGCACCAGAGAATATCGGCACAATACAAATAGTAACTTCAATAGCCGTCTTGAAAGGAATCAGTGGTGTAGCTATCACTTTGTAGAGTGGCAATATATAGACAATTACAAAGTAGAGAAGAATACAAAAGATTCCAAGAATCCACACTCTATTTATCCATACGATATTCCTAGAATCATCTCGTTTGGAAGAGCCGTCTTCTTTCTTTGTACGTTTGAAGGATAAATGGAATGGCAAGTGGAATTCTCCCTTAGTCTCTGATTCCTCTCATGAGTTTCACTCCATTGGAACCGAACCATTGTGCCCGTGTTTGACATAAGAACTCCCCTCAATATTTTCTCAGTGTATAGGAGATTAAAAACTCACAATCACACTCAAAGTAGACCTGAAATTATCTCACTGGAGGCTTTGTACTGCGAACTAAAAATATGGGTAGTATCCTTCTATTAGTTACAACATTGGTATTCCTCGTCGTTGCCTCGGGCATCAGTACAGCAAATGCTGACGAAGAACATGTTGCCGTTCGAGGAGAAAGTATAACCATCTCAGTGATACTTCTTCAAAATGCGACTTATGGAAACCACGTATCAGAGCAAAATATCGAGTTCTTTGATCAAACTAATAATCTGTTACTTGGCACTGATATCACAAATGCAACAGGCCTAGCATCAATTGATTGGAATATTCCGATTGACCATTTATTGGGTCCTACAGTAATCAATGCTACTTTTCGTGGAAATGAATCAATTTTTCTTGCACCCTCTTACCAAAGTTTCATCCTAACTATATTAGCATCAACTGAGATTGTACTTCACGATGCTCCACTAGTGCTAGCTCCAGAGGATACACTCTCATTCTCTATAGTTCTTCTTGATGACACATCCAATCCAATAAATAACAGAAATCTTTCTGTTTTCAGAGATGATATTCTGCTAACAACTGCTGTGACCAATAGTACTGGTGAGGTATCCTTTTCGATTCATTGTAATAGTTCATGGAGTATACTAGGTGAAAACACAATACGAATTGTACATGAACAGGACACTGTAAGTTATTACGAACGTGCAGAAATTTTCTTTTCTGTTGAAATACAAAAACTTCAGACTTCAATACAATCTAACTTCTCATTCGATTCTATCCTACTTGATGAATCTTTAAACCTCGAAGTTGAGCTAACCAGTATCGATGAGGGAATTTCTTCAAATCTTGAAGTACTTCTTGATGGAAGTCCCCTAACTGCAGCGACAACCGATATTTCTGGTAATACCACTATCAATATAGCTATTGATTATCAATTTTCATTGGGACATCATTTTCTAACCATATTCTATAATGGATCTGAACGGTATTCAGGAACCTCCTGTACAATTGAATTCGATGTTCTCAGTCCTGCAATTATCGATATCTCAAAATCTTCACCGGCAGTAATTGGACTAGACACGGATATAACCATCTCATTATGTGATATACTTGGTCGGCCTATCGAAACAATACTTACAGTATCTGATATTTCAGATGGACAAAATATGAGCATACAAACACCTCATGATACAATAGACATGAACATCAAATTTGTCTTTTTTGGACCTGTAGGCTCACATGATATGATAATAGAGATTGGAAATCCATTTGTTACTAATAGGACCATAATGTACAACATTGTGATATGGTCCCAACCAGAACTAACACTTCTCCATAGTGATACATTCAATTTTGCATCACCAAATCAGGAGATCACCTTCATTGTTCAACTAACAGATTGGTCGGGGAACATCAGCCACAAGTCTATACATCTTCTACGTGACGGTGAGATGATAATCTCTGCCATAACAGATGAAGATGGGAAGGCAGTTATTTCAACCATAGCTCCAAGTCATGAAGGGACATACAATATTTCAATTGTCTATCTATTGAATATGACTCGATATGAGTTACCAACAAAGATAGATTATCATCTAACAGTCAGTATTTTGATTCCAGTATTAGTGGAACTTGACTATTATGAAGTAGTTCCTCCTCTTCAAGAGGTTACAGTTTACCTTCAAGTAAAGTGTCTAAATGGATCATTAATTGAAGGAATCCAAATCAACATAATTTGGTTGTCAATTGAGAACTATGCGACAACTCAGCAAGATGGACTAACAGTAATACACCTGCCAGTTCCTGATACAAATGGAAATTACACACTACACTTCACAATCGAACAAAATCATAATTTAGCCCCCTCGGCAGGTACCTTCGACATCTCCATTTCACTTATAGATATTATAACATCACAAGGTATTGGCTTTACTGGATTTACGATAGGAATTTTGACATCTTTTACAATTGTAGCAATACCATTGATTAGACAAAAGTATCTATCAGTATAGAAAATCTAATTGGTGCTCCGGCCGGGATTCGAACCCGGGTCGAGGGGTCGAGAACCCCCCATGCTGGGCCGGACTACATTCGGTACCACCATAGTATGACACTATAGTAGACTACCGGAGCATGAGTATGCCAGCCCGGAGCGCGAGAGGCAACCGCCTCTGGGCACAAATAAGGCTTTCCCCATAACAGAAAAATCGATTCCAAATATGCACCCAAAATTCAGGGTGCTGAGAATAACTGAGTTAGATTACTCCAACTATCTTGCAAAAGCTGCAGTAGTCCACCAATGACATCTTGAGCCCATCCAGTTGCTTGGAGAATGACTGCAATTACAATTGAAACTGTTATTACAGCTAGGCCTAGAAGAAGACTTTCTTCTACAAGGGGACCACCCTGCTCATTATGAATGAGATTTTTTTCATCCACCGATTTACACCTCGAGCTCAAAACCTCGCTGAACCTTTTAAGGTCCTAAAGAAATCGTAATTTCTTTCATACTACCACCAGTGACTCATTCTTGAGATGCGACAATTATACGATGAACTTCATTGGATGACCATATGCCCACATATTCTCACTGAGCTCTTCCATATTTTCATTGTAATTGTGAAAAGTTGCTATTAATGAATTTAGAGCTTTTTCAGGATTTTTGATTCCTAGACTTCTTGCCAAAGTTCTGAAGGCACCATCTTCAGCAAAACTGCCAATATTCCTTGAAATATTGTCATATACAATATTGATTCCTAAGAATGTCAGGAGACCATCCTGAACACCCTTACGAATTTCTACAATTTCCTTTACTTGACGCTTTGATTCCCCAGGCTTCGGTCTCTCTAGTGTAACAATCAAATCCATTAATCCAAGATTGGATTTTTCGATATTGTGGCCAAGAATCCATCTAGAAACTAAACTAGCTGCAGAATCACTATGGCATGTTTGAATTGAATGAAGACCAGCTGCTACAGCTTGAAATAATGCTTTACTATGTTCTATAGTCTGAATTTCTCCAAGTATCAAATAATCTGGTGATCTATGAAGACACTTGACAATCTCTTCACTCTTACTCATTCTCTTATGTTGTTCATCTACTGGATCAACCTGTAATCTGACCTGATGGTGACTTAGTGATGTCCGACTCTCAATGGCATCCTCAATGTAGACTTTTCTCCACCATCTAGGAGTAACACTGTCCAG
The DNA here is from genome assembly GCA_016840385.1 of Candidatus Thorarchaeota archaeon. The sequence continues at coordinate 34,828 of JAEOSL010000001.1, forward strand.
CGCATTTAGTAAGGTGGTTTTTCCTGTACCGGGTCCTCCTGTAATCGTTATATTCAATCTACTAGCTACTGCAAGTAGGAGGATAGCAGCAGCTTCTTGTGTAATCGTATTATTTTCGATAAGGTTTCTAATTGTGAAAGGCTGTTTTCTAGCACGTCGAATTTCCATATTTAAACCATCTGCACTTAATGGCGGAACACTGACTGAAAGACGCAAAATCGAGCCTAACAAAACCAATTCCATCTTCAGTGATGGATTACTACGATCTAAGTGCAAATTACTTTCTGAACGAAGAAACGTCACTATTCGTGGCACTTCAGTTTCATCAAAAGTACTTGAAGTAATACACCGACCCATTTTCTGATGATCAAAGTAAATTGAAGTATTCGGCCCATCTAGGTACACTTCTTCGGTCATCTCATCCATCAAGATAGGAAAAACACGACCAAGGATGTTTGTTCGGTGAGCAGCTATCTGGGCTATTCGTGTTCTTGTACTCTCATTTATCTCAGGAATCTGTTCTCTAATTCGGTCTGATATATCCGTAGTTACACGTTCCAATTGTTTTGTTACAGATTCCCTAAATCCTAGCACTGGATTGATTAGACTAACAGAATCCCTACCAAAATCGCTTAGCAATGAGAGCTCTAAACCAGTTCTTACGACTGGAAGTTGCACATATCTAATTTGATGACTATCCTGCTCATTAAGGAAAAGTGAAACATACGGTCCTACACGATAGATATCGATCATGTCCATCATATTATGGAACAAATCACTATCTTTTCCAACAAAAATCGATTCCCATCCATCTGCAGACCATGGAGGATCAGTCAAAATTGGTTTTCCGGAAAATCGAACGTGGAATAATCCTCGAGTTCTCTCAATAAGAATGGTTGACTTTCCTTTATCCTGATTTCCAGGTACAAGCTTTTGACATTCTAACTCGAATTGATTTGGGCAACTATCACATCGGTTAGAAGAGCATTCTACAATCTGAACACTAGGCTTCATTTAGCACTAACCCCAATCATAATCACCACTATCCCTAATATGGCACTACTATGAAACCAACAGTCACTGAATGACCGCAACTATATCGGATTTGTCGATAATCTTCTTCATCATACCAAAGTGATCACGAATACTATATTCAGCAACCTCAGTTGCAGTTGATGTTAGTTTCTGAGTAAGAACAGGACGTTTTCCAAACTGAGATGCAATTAAGCGGTCACTAGCATATGCTGCAGAAACCGTGAATATGAATGGATTACGACCACCACGTTTTGAAGCAGGAATCATTCCCAAGACCATGAGAATCTTTTCTCTAAGCTCATTCTCATAGGATTTAGGGTCCCACCCTCGTGATTTGACTTTACCCAACACTCGACTACTATTCATCAGCATGGAAACCACTCTTGGAACATAATCCTTCGGTCTTCGAATTTCTGGTGCATATCCTGTCAATGACTTAAGTCTAAGAGCTTCTCTTACAATAGCCCTAACATTGACACGGTGACCACATTTTTCGAATACATTAGCAATTTCATCAAGTGTTATTGGCGCTTCATTCTTGAACTCTCTTACAGCCATTAGAAGACATACTGCTATCAATAGAATATTATTACTGACTTTTCCAACAGATTCAGAAATGACCTTCTTGTAGAGATATGCTGTACGATCTCGTACCTGTTCATTCAACATCAGTAATTTTGACACATGATTGAGTGTTCTGAGAGCTCGATATTTAGCTTCATTCTTCCCAATCCTGATTCTAGTACTGTAGATAGTTTTGAGGCGTCTGAATTTTTTCTGGGTTCTACCAGATAAGGATTGACCATTTGCATCTTGAAAATATCTATCCTTATGGAATCCAATATAGCTACCTAACCCATCTACAATATGCATCCTATTCCCTAAGGATACATACATACTTGCATTTGGAGTATTTTTTTGTTTCCGTTCTCCCATCTGATATGTTGGCGATACAAACTCTCTAGAGATGACTAAGCCACATTCAGCACATACTACATGTCCACGACTTGTAACAAGAAAACCGTCACAGTCTGGACAGGATCGCGAAGATATTGAACGAGATTCACATACTTCATCAGTCAAAGACCACACCCAATAAAAAGGGGGATTTCTTCTCCTAACTGAGTTTCAGGTACTATTCATACACTTACACCGGTTGAAAGTACTATAGAATGGACAATATCATCCATTACTAGGATTCGACAAGCCTAGCCAGAAAGAGGTAACCGAAAGTATTCTCCTCTTTATTTCGGAAAATTGGTTTTTCATTTGATAGCCATGTAAAATCTTTCAGAATCGAATGTTTTTATCTGAGTTGGAGTTGCCTTTGCCATCGTAAGTACCAGGCGTAGCCCTCCAATTGATCCAATAATCTCAAAATCATCGGTGTCTGATTTCTTGAAAACAGTACCTTCTACATAGAGTTTAGAACTCGCACCTGTAGCAATTTCTTTAGAATCAATTACGACACTTACACTTTCTCCTATACTCATAGTTCCAGAAAGTGCCTCAGGTAGTTCAAGCGTGATTGTTGCCCCATCAGTTTTTGATGACATCTTAATCAATTTCAGTCTTCTAGTTTCAGTATCATCTACAGATTCAATCACAGTATCCTTGAGTCTTATTACCATGGAAATATCACTCCATTATGTTTGGGGCTTGAACTGAGTCTGGTTGAGTGTCGAATTAAACCTGTCGCTAGTTTCATGTGCTCTTTTTTAGGTATGAATAAGACTTCTTTTTGGTGTTTGACTGTGCAACAAAGGAGACTAGCAATAATATCACTGTCAATAATCATTGTTCTAGGAATGTCACTGTCTGTAACAGCATTCTATTTCGATTTTCAGTATTTTGAAACTGACAAGATGGTTTACGAAGTTGGAGAAACAGTTGATATGGTTGCAAGGTTAATTGCTGATTTCAGCCCAGAGGGTTGGTGTTATGTTTCCTTCGCAGCAGTCACTGACCTAGGTCCAGCATTTGCAGACGAGTATTTCATATCAGCTTCACCAAATCCACGGATGCTTAATTCATCATACACCATTCTGCCGGATGATGCAAATCCGGGTGAAAATGGAACTACTGCACATATTTTGTTTAATGTTGAGATATTTGATACAGTTTCTCAAGGCGCTGGTGACAATATTGAAATCACTATCACAAGAGGTCATCTTACAGTTTTACCAATAACACCTCTGATTGTTCAGTCTGATAGTAATACAACATTGATTTCGCGGGTTGTATCAATCCATGATGATAACATTGAATATGCCAACGAACCTATCAATATTCAAATCGACAACCCTATTGCAGAAACGATTCTTGATACTAATATTACAACCAATCCTGATGGTTCCTTCAGTTTCAACTGGAACAGTTCAATGGGACTACCTGGCACTTATGATCTCATTGTATCAGGGATTGGAAATGAAGACTTTGAGGGATTCTACAAATCACTACCTCTTTCAGTTGTACCTACAGCTTCTAATCTAACAGTTATGTCTGCTCCTTCTTCAGTCCAGTGCCAATCTCCGGATGGTTCACACTTTGAAAATGTGAATATAACCGTTAGACACGAAGCAGCAGATTTCAGTGGGATTACTGACAGTACTATTCTATGGAGTACAGGATTTGGTAATGGTATTATGACACCTATTGGAAACGGATTTTACACAACTTTAATCCCATTTCAAATTCCCCCGGGTTTCTATAATGTCAATATCACAACATCGAATCCCAAATACCAAACAAATACCCAATTGATTCCTATTGATGCCAATGAGAATATACTTCATTTCTATCCAGTTCAAACGAATATCTCGGTTATTCATGGAAATAACATCTCAATTGAATTTACAATTGAGGAAGAATTCGATTGGGGGCAAGAAATCACACTCCAATTCACTGATAGTCTTAAGGAATTTTCTTTCTCAAAGGATGTAACTCCTGATCTATTGAGTAGTTTAACATTAACAGCTTGGTACAATTTATCAATTGGGCCACATCTAGTCACTCCTGAACCAATTAGTACCTACTATAATTTCTCTGTACAATACGAATTCCAGTTCAATGTTATTGGCGAGCTCTCTATCAATGCTACAATCGAATCTGCCTTCTATGGAGAGAACCTTCATCTCAACCTTTCAGTATATGATATCAATAGCAATGTGGTAGACCCAGTTACAATACTGGCCTACCACAACAATGAGAGTGTTCCTTTTGCAAGTATTTTGCAAATCAGTCCTACTCAAACTATTTCATTGCCACTTCCGCTCTGGATCCAACCCGGAAACCATACATTTAGTTTTGAGATAGCTGCTCCATATTTCGTATCTTCCATTCTAAAGGAAAATGTGACTGTATGGATGAATACCAGTATCATCGTTATTATAGAAACCCGTTCTCTAAATCCGACTCAAAATCCAATATACACACAGATTGAAGATTCATCTCATTGTGACTGGACCATTGTAGCTAGCAATTCATCTGGTTCTATCATTCGACCGCCACCAATTTTATTCAACGGAATTACTTCTACAGTATCCCTTACGACACGTGAGACTTCTCCGAACATTTGTCCAAGATTTAATTCAGGAACTAATATCTTATCGACTGTTTTGCTGAAATCACGTATCGCTTGATCAGGGAAAGGCCAAACTGTCTTCAGTCTCATTGTTCTCAGTGTCGGTTTTACACCACTAGTAATCATCAATTCTTCAACTGATCTGGAAGTAGAGCCAAAAGAAATGATTCCCCACTTGGCACTATCAGGACCTGAAATTACGAAATCATCTAAAATTGGTCCTGCATCTCGGATTTTGGTTGTTATTCTTCGAATCAGTTTGTCGTGAGCTTCAGAATCCGAAGTTTTCCTGAAACCTTGCTCATCATGTGTAGAACCTGTTATCAGAAGATTATGTCCATCTCCAAATTTAGGCATAATCGCATGCCCATCAGAATCCTCACCACCATACGGGGAATCACCTGATTTAGCCAATCTTCTAGATATCAGATTGTTTCTTTTGGTATCCACAATCACCTTCTCTCTTGAATGGCCCACTATCTCATCAGAAAGGAGAATAACTGGATGTCGAAGTTTCTCAGATAGGCTAAATGCTTTGACTGTGAGCTCGTATGTTTCTTGGGATGAATTTGGTGCTAACACAATCATCTCATGGTCACCATGAGTTCCCCATCTTGCTTGCATAAGGTCTCCTTGAGCTGCTTTAGTTGCCTGTCCAGTACTAGGTCCAGCTCTCTGTACATCTACAATTACACATGGAGTTTCGGTCATTACTGCATATCCAATGCTTTCCTGCATTAGACTAAAACCTGGGCCTGAAGTTGCAGTCATTGATAAAGATCCGCCCCATGCACCACCGATTACCGCTGAAATTGCTGCTATTTCATCTTCCATCTGTACATAGGTTCCACCGATTCTAGGTAACTGTTGAGACATAATCTCAGCAATCTCAGACGCAGGTGTAATTGGATAACCTGCAAAGAATCTGCAACCAGCTGCAATAGCTGCTTCTGCACAGGCTTGATTTCCTTGCCAGAAGTTGACTGATTTTGTGTTTGGAGACATGATTACATCTCTCAATTGGTTTTGATTACAAGCATAAGATAAGCATATTCTTAGGACCGCACAATCTCAATTTGCCGATAATCTTTTATCAAATACACTTTGGATGAGCTGTAAAGCGATCGTTGTCTAGTCTGGTTAGGACGGAAGCTTCCCAAGCTTTCAAGCCGGGTTCAAATCCCGGCGGTCGCACCAATTTTATAGATTTTTCATGAGATTGGTTTAGCAACGACACTTGCTCTCATAGCAGCTTGGAATATGAATTGGAAGGCTTCAAGGATGTTATGACCATCTTTGGCAATGCTTCTGAATACAGGTACAGAGGATGGAAGTCGTAGGTGTTCTCTGAGTTGCCCTTCTTGAATTACTCCAGGAAGATCTTGTTTGTTAAGACAAAAAACAACTGGTAATGGTCGTTCCTCTTCCGCAATCATGGACATAAGTTCATTCCAACTTGCAAGATTCTCATCCAGTAAGGTAGCCTGAGAATCGGCCATGAAAATTACACCGTCTGCACCTACAAGAACTACCTCCCGAGTAGATCGATAGAAATCTTGACCTGTTGCTGACCAAACATGAGCATTAACAATCCAATTTTCATTAAGTGGAAATGGAATAGTGCCGAAATCACAGAACATGGTTCTGCCAACAGTATTCTCAATAGAAGTTAGTTTATCTGCATAATCAAGTGACGAAAATAACCATCGAATTGCTGTTGTTTTTCCACTCATTGCAGGTCCAAAGAAAACAATCTTGAGACCAACAGTTCGATTACCATAGTCTATAATCATGTGCTAATCCCCCTAGTTCATGTACCCCACATACTATCGACCCATGCTCCCAAACCTGATAATGCACCAAGCTTCACACAATCTGAGAAATCTTCATGCCATTCTGATCTTATGAAGCGAATTAAATCGGTCAGCTCTCCACCTTCCCATCCAATTGCTTCGTAGAGATTCCTCTCCGTTAGAGTTGTAGATGCACCAAGTTCTCTAGCAAGTCTGATTCTAGAGAGTAGTGTTACAGCTCTACGCGCTGCGTGAACATAGTTATTGATTTCTTCTTCAAAGACATCTTGTGTGAGTTTTTCAGATTCATCATCCAATTTTAGTACCGCACTTACAATGTGTTCTGATACTTTAGTACCTCGAAGTGATTTTGTCAATAGGCGGCGGATTCTCTCTAAAGATTGCTTCTTACGGACTAGTATCTTATTGACAATCTTCTTTTCTACATCAAGACTACTATTTGTTTGGTTCACGAGGGTGAATGTTATTGATGACGGGGAAGTGATTCTAAGTATCCCACAATTGCCTGTGTTACTCTGAATATGAGTTGTGACATCTTCAAGGGTCTTCTCACTCACTTGAACACCAAGAACCATTGTTCCTAATGGTATAGCTAGAAACCAGCCTGCAAAACGAGTGATTCTATCCAAGGCTAACCTTAGATTTCCAGATAGACCGCAAACAACAGTTCTACTGACTTCATAGTTGTGTTTTTCTTCTTCCCAGACGGATAGTATCTCTGATTCTGAAGTAAAATCTCTCCAAAAGACCAGTTTATGTCTGTGTGGACACAGGGTTGTAAGGCTCTCTGTGATGTCATCCACAAGTTCGATATCCTCACCTGCGATAATTACAGGTATTCGTTCTAAGACCGAGTTAAGTAGCAATGGGAATTGATCACCCATCAGCTCAATCATTCGTAGTATCGAGTATGTCATTTATCTCTCCTCGTCATAAGTAGACCTTTATCGGAACTTCCTGCAAGAAGTAACTCTTTGAGGTCATCAGGAACAGCTGGTTTAACCATTGAAACAGAGGAAAGGACTCTTCGAATCTCTTCTATGTAATGTTTCAATAGTAATCTCATAAGACCAAGCTTCTGGCTATCTTTATCGACCCAGAGGCTAAATACACCATTAGGTACTGCATAGATGAAGTGTCGAGTTGAATCTGTTTCACACAAAACGGTTTGTAGAGAACTGTTCCTGAGAGTTCTCACAACCCTTTCAGAGGCATCATGTAATGCAAACGACATTGCAGCAAGTCTATCGTTTGTGAATCCTTCTAGAGAAACTCTGACTCCACCACTCAATGATAGAAATACAGAACCAATATTGGGGATAGAATCTTGTACTTGTCGCAGAAGCGCTCTCAAACTTAGAGCCTGTGATCTATCGAGTGATATTACAGATCGTGATATTCCATATGTAGTATCCCGACCTTCAGCAACGGCAAATCCTTCTAGTACACGACTCGTTTCATCAGAACTATATGATCTGAGAGGTGGAAGTCTTCCATCAACGTGTTGTCTTAATAAATACGATAATCGTGAGAGATTCTGCTTCATCTCAATGAATAGAGCTGCAAGATTCACTCTTGGGGCAGTGGTAACAGTGAGAAAGTAATCAGGGTCATTGGGAAGTGACGCAAGAAACACTTTGGATGTTTCTGATTCCATGAGCAAGTATCCAAAATCTCCATGGATTAGCTTGGCCACTCCAAAAATCGCACATGTTGAAGATGCCACCGCAAAGACCTCTTCCTTACTAAACCATACTCCTGCGCTTGCAACAGGAAGACCGTCTTTTTGGATTAGAACGACGTTTTCAACGCCGGTTATCATTTTGATACTCTGTAAGGTTTCAGTCAATTCATCGCTCAAGTGCTCTCAGCCCCAGAGAACTCAGTGTTCAATGTAGAATCTAACCCGTACTATATAATCACCACACAGAATGATGACATGTAGGAAAACTATCCGGGTATGATTCTACATGTGAATTAATGCGGTATCTGGAACTTCTTGGAATACCTCACGTGCTGCTTTGCCAACTTTTGCTCTATTCTTCTTGAATGTATAAACACGAATCACATCTAGATACCCTTTCATCATCTCCGCGATATTGGAATAATCTGATAGATTGCGAGAAACCTTCTTACCATCAATTGTTTCAAAGATAGCAATCTCCATCGGATCTAACTGATGTGGATTATATGGGACTGAAGGCAAAGTGGGAACATCTACAATAACCTCATGATGCTCGATTCCTGCGATTGAGGCTATTTCTTCCTCTATACTCTCACGTACTTTCGGCTTTGTGAATACCTTTGATACAAATCTATCTTCAGTGTGAAGTACCTTTTCAAATACGGATTTGTAGAGAATTCGTGAGTCTAACAGATTCATCATATATGCTGCTTCTTTTGCATCTTCTGATTCAGATGGATCAATCTCTCTAACCATTGATACTAATGACATATCATCTAGGATAAGAAATTCGTCTGGAGTTTTGAAGCTTGTAAGATTTAGTACATTATCTGCTGCATTGATGAGTTTGACTAACATCACTTCTACACTACGTACAGTCTTGTGATAGTACACATTCAGAAACATTTCATATCGTGCTACAAGGAATGCTTCCAAAGCACCTCTAGCTGCAATATTGAAGTGTAGTTGATAATCACTAGACACATCAAGACTGTCTATGAGTCGATGAATGTCCACTAGACCATAATTGACACCACAATAGAATGAATCACGAATTAGATAGTCCATTTTATCACAATCAACTTGGCCTGCAACGATACCACTCACAACTCCATCATGCTTACGAGTCCTACGTCCTCGAACCAAGTCTGCTATTCGTTTCTTTGAAACTCCTTCATTTTCAAGAATTTCTCCAACTTCACTCTTCAGTACCAACCATTCTGTAACATCTTCATGATTCCTTCCTTGTTTCTCAAGAAGTGACTCTTCAAAGACATGACTAAATGGACCGTGACCAAGATCATGTAACAGTCCCGCCAACCTGACCTCTTGAAGCACATCATCCCCAAGTTTTAACTTATCTAGAAGTTTTTTGCCAGTACGACCTGCTAGGAACATAACACCTATGCAATGACCAAAACGAGTATGCTCCGCAGTTGGATAAACAAAATGGCCACCAGATAATTGCTTGATTCTTCTCAATCTCTGATAAGTTTGAGAGTTTATTATTTTAGCTTCTACATTGGTGATACCAATGAAGTCATGAATAGGGTCATTGATTTCCATCACAAATTCCATTCTAATCACTCTTCTTTTACATATTATATCTGTGGATCAAAAGATCTAATTTCTCGTACCAGATCTTCAGTTGATTTGATTTCAGATACACATAGTGGAAGATGCATACTATCCGCAATCTTCACAGCTAGTGGATCAAGTTCCTTGACTCCATGAAGAATTACAACTGCTGGTTTTACAGCTACCGATGTACCAATCTGACTTGCTTTTATAGCAACCATTGGAGACCTTCCAGTTGATACGTTTGTTAAGATTGCACCACGTTGTGTTGTACCACCGTATAGCTTCAGAAGCTGTTGTGGTGTCAGACTCACTATAGCTCGAATACTGTCAAGAGCGGTATATCCATAGATATCTCTATCAAGTAGATTATGGTGAGTAAGAACATTGCAATCGAGATGTTCCACTAGTAATCTTGAAGGAACAGGAAATCCAAACTCTCTACTATCGATAATTGCATCGGATGCTATTTCTGGAGCTATCAGTTTTTCAAGTGCTACTGCAACTCTCCCTCCCTCTTCCGCATCCATTTCTATAAGTCCTTCAACAAATCTCTTGATTGTTTCAACTCGTGGAGATTTTCTCCGCCCACTCTCATAATCACTAATTACTGATGGTGAAACACTGAGGTGTTTTGCGAGATTCTTTTGTGAGATATGGAAGCGTTCGCGCCATCTTCTCATAATTGCACCTGGATTACTCTCGGAAAGACAAATCTCACCTGCCATAGCTTCTGCAAGCCTTTGGAGAGCCTCACTTGAGTGCATAAGACGATTGATTTCTGAAATTCAAGATAAGACTTGTGTAAACTGAAATTCGAGTTAGAAAGACAAACCTACCGAAGAACTCAAAGAGGGTAGTTTGTCACATCATCGTGGTTCTATCAATGTTCTTCATATTTTTAGTTGGGACGGCAGGTTCTGGGAAGTCTTTACTTACTGCATCATTAGAGAAGTGGCTTGTGGGGTCAGATCTGAGTGTTACTGTTGCAAATATAGATCCAGGAGTTGAAAATCCTCCTTATACAAGTGATGTAGATGTCAGAGAATATGTGGACTATGGAGAAGTGATGAATACATTCAGATTGGGACCTAATGGTGCACTTGTTGCTTCACTAGATATGGCCGTTGGACATATTGATGATTTACGAGAAGAAATTATTGAAACTGAAAGAGATTATGTTCTTGTAGATTGTCCAGGACAAATGGAGTTGTTTGCATATCGTAACTCCGGACCGCTCATGGTATCCGGACTTAGAGGCGATGATCCTGCAATATCTCTGTATCTTCTTGATTCTAACATTGCTAGAACAGCAACCGGTTATCTCTCATCAATGCTTCTAGGTGTTTCAATCAATATTAGATTTGGACTACCCCAACAAGCTTTACTCAGTAAATCTGACATTTTATCTGAGGAAGAGGTTGAGGAGATTGTTCAATGGGGAGAAGAGGTACATCTTCTTGAGGACGCTCTAGATCAATCTGCTGACGGTCTCAGCAGGGAGTATTCAAGATCCATTCTTGAGATGCTTAGTAATCTAGATACTGCAACTGGAACCATACCCGTTTCCGCCAAAGAAATGACAGGTTTTGATATTCTCTACGGTGAATTACAAAGAGTATTCTCTGGTGGAGATAATCTGTACGAGTAGTGATGATGGCTTGACTGCCTATTTTGCTTATATCTCAGGGGAACATATTGAATTGGCCAAGGCAGAAGTAGAGGTATTATTGAATCAGCTTTCCAGTAACACGAAAGTAACTTGGTTTGGGCGCTTAGCAATAATAGTGATACCAAGAAATCCTGTAGATTTTCTCTTGGAAAGAGCGGCTCTTGTTCAACATGCTGGTATCATTCTGTATGAATCTGACTCAGTTGATGGTATAACTCAGGGAATCTCGGATAGTGAATGGACCACTCATATCACTAAACAGGATGATTTCGCAGTCAAGACACTATGTTTAGACGAAGAAAATGGCTTGGATATGAGATTGAAGATTGAGAGAAATCTTGGTGCCCATATTGGGAGGGCTACTGGTGCAACAGTCAAACTGAGAAGTCCCTCAGTTCAGATTCTAGTTCTAACAATGTCTGAAAGAATTTTGATTTGCAAATCAGATATGTCGAAACTTCGAGCTTTATTGAGAGAAAGAGAACCAGGTAAGAAAGAGTTCTTTCATCCAAGTATGATGAATAGTTCATTAGCCAGGGTAATGTGTAATCTTGCAGGAGTACGACTTGGTGATATTGTACTCGATCCATTCTGTGGCGGTGGTGGAATCCTGTGCGAAGCTTCGCATATTGGAGCTTCTGTCATTGGAATTGATTTGAGTTGGAAATTATTGGTTGGTGCCAGAGTCAATCTCAGCAAAATTAGCATGAACTATTCATTAATTCAAGGAGATACTCAACATATTCCAATCAATTCTGTAAATCGTATTGTGTCTGATCCACCCTATGGAAGAGCAAGTTCTACCAGAGGCAATATAGCCATCAAACTCGTAGAGTCACTGCTGAAAGAAGCAGATTCGATTCTTCAATCAAAAGGCGAATGTATGTGTCTTTGCTGTGATAGTGAGATGAAATTACCTCATATTGTACAAGATGCAGGCCTTATTGTTGCACGTCAACTTAGTATGAAAGTGCATAGTGGATTGGTTCGAGATATTGTAACTGTTAGAATTTAGGTGACGACTCGCCCATCTTTTGTACGAGGGCTAAACCAATCAAGAAATTCTTCAAACTGTGCTTCTGATTCGAACTCAAATCTTACTTCAATAAAACCTAGAGGGGGTTCTTCATGGTTGTTATCGATGAGCCTTAATTTTCCTGTATACGCAGCTTGTTTGTCTAAATACATGAAAGTAGTGAACTCATCAAGATTCTTTAGAAGACGTACTCTAGCAGCCGAAAGTATCCTCTTACTATGAACCAATTGTCGAAGTATTGCAAAACTATCTTTTTTCGTGGTAGATGAATAAATCTCTGTAAATTCATCGAATATTGTTGTTGAGAGTGAAATTGGTCCAAGGATGTTCTCTATTGCTTTCTCAATTCGATGAATTTCCTCTGTAGGATGAACAATACATCTGATAGTAGATTTCATATCAAGTCAACTTCGCAACAAGTTCCTTTGAAGAATTTTGAATATTATCAAGAGTACCTTCGTTAATCAACATGATATCGCTTAATGCAATAACTCCACCGAGACCTACCGATATCTCTCTGATGTCACGTTCCCTGAAAATTTCCCAAGTTGCTGGAGCATCTTCACGATTTCTTTCTTGTAGCCTGGAGAATCGTATCTTAGGAGATGCATGCACACAGACAATCATCACTTCTTCTGCATAGTCATCAAAGACATCTACCTCAGCAATACTTCTGCAACCCTCTATCACTACAATATCTGATTCTTGTTTACAAAGACCATCAATACAACGGGTTGCAACAGCACCCGGACCATGCTTCTCCCTTAGATCAAGCATGACTTTCTTAGTATTCTCGGGATTTGCTTCTATTCCTAGATTTCTGGTTTCTTCTCGGATAACATCACCCATGATAATTAATGGATAGCCAGCATTCTGGAATGCGTTGGCCACCTCACTCTTTCCAGCTCCGGGCATACCCGTGATAATTATTATTTTCAGAGTAATCATCCACCAGTCTAAATAGTATAATTCGGGCGACTCTTGGTTTTCACCGTATCCAGTACTCCTCTGACTATCTCCGCAGTTATAGTACTGGATTCCTCAGTTATTGCAATATGAAGTGATTCTTTAAGAATACGGTCTCGTAGGTCTCTACCGGCTAAGCCTTCAGTCATTTTCGCAACTTCTTGCAAGTCAATCTCTATCTTTAGCGGTAAACGTTTGCTGTAATACTGGAGTATGCCAAGGCGTTCTTTAATATTAGGCAATGCAAATTCGAAGACAGTATCGAAGCGGTTCTTGATTGCAGGGTCAATTAGTGGTAACGCATTTGTTGCACCAATGACAACCACTCCTGCTGCTTCAGCAGTCTGATCTAGCTCTCCCAAGAGTGCTGTTACAACTTCTGATACATCACCACGTATCGATTGGAATGAACGAGTTAATCCAATTGCATCAAGCTCGTCAATGAAAATGATGCTTGGCGAGTTCTTTCGAGCATCATCAAACAGTGTGCTAATTCTTCTACCACCATCACCAACATGAACACCAATCAGATCTGAAGCTTTTGCAAAGAAGATTTTAGCTTTGGCTTGATTAGCAACCGCTTGTGCGGTCATTGTTTTACCAGTTCCAGGAGGACCATAGAATAGAATTGCACGAGGTGCCCATTCTCCAAATTTTATTGGATTTTGAAGATACTCGAGAATGAGTCTGCACTTTCGCTTAATGGGTTCGTGCCCTACAACCTCATCGAGAGTGATTTGTCGTAAGGATTCTGTCGCAGTAGATCGGGATTCCAACCTGATTTTGGTATTTTTTGCAATGACTGATTCTTCGGGTTTGACTTCTACCACTTGAAAAGCATAATCGGGCATGATGTATCTATCAAAGAGGTAGAGCCCATGGCGTACAATAGTCCCCATCCATTGTTCGCGAGCATAATCTGCAAAAAGCTCCTCACTATCAACCTCTAAGCCTGTGGAGCGAGGATCGCCCTTAACTCTGAAAGGATAGCCCATATCTCTCAGAATGACGGTTTTTGCACTAGGAACTTCAATAGTCTGTTTCTGTGAAGTTTTCTTCGAACTCTCTTTGGGGGAGGTATGAACTTCAATGCCAGAATCTTTTCGCTTCGTCAACGTTTAGACAGTCACCACAGCATCGTTCAGTGGTAGTCCTTTAAGAGTTATCTTAGAACCAATTCATCGTCAGGATAATATTGTTCAATTGTATAGTCCAATTAGTGGTGATTCAAGTGAGTGAACTTGTTAGAGCATTTCTAAGTATAGATATCGAAAATCAAACACTGTATCCACAAATCTCTGAAACTCAAAGAAAACTAGATACTAGCCTAGCTAAGATGAAGCTAGTTGAAATTGAAAATATCCATTTCACATTGAGATTCTTTGGAGATACTTCACTAACAAGAATTGATGAGATTGAATCATGCCTAAATAAGATCAAAATCGAACCATTCGAAATCGTGGTAAACGGAGTGGGGGCTTTTCCTACTAAACGAAAACCACGAGTGATATGGATAGGTGTAACTCAGAATGCTGATCGTATACGTAACCTGAAGATGGAGATAGATTCACATTTAGAAGAACTTGGATATCGATCTGAGAAAAAGAAATTCACTCCACATGCTACTATTGCAAGAATTCGTTTTATCAAAGATGCTGAAAAACTTGCCAGCAATCTCGACGAGTTGGTAAATCAGCCAATTGGTTCTATGTCTGTATCAAAATTCAATATGAAAAAGAGTACATTGACCCCATCAGGTCCAATTTATGAAACGCTATGGAATATATCTTAGGAATTGAGAGAAATGAATGGTGGGCCGGGGGAGACTTGAACTCCCGGTCTCTTGCAATTTGTGACTCGAGGCGCAAGTCCTAAGTCACCCCAAGCAAGAATCATACCAAGCTAGACTACCGACCCATGCTAATGATGCCGTTACGTGATTCCAAGATAAAGATTGCCTCATAGTCAATATTTGGAACATGTGTTCCAAGAATAAACACGACAACCTCTCTGTCCTTCAAATTTATCAGATAGTGTTGGCCCTGTCATCAGGTTGGAGACCTTTGCAGATGAAAACAGATCTTGTCTATCATGAAACGTTCGCGAAACATGAGATGTCAATGGGGCATCCAGAGAGTCCAGACCGACTAAGAAGTGCAATAAGCTATGCAACGAAAGCAGGACTCTTGGAAAATGACAAGCTCAATCTCCTCACACCAGAACCTGTGAGTTTGGATCTGGCGTATGCTATCCATGATAAACAATATCTGGAAGGGGTAAGAGGAAAATCAGAGATGGGAGGCGG
This sequence comes from Candidatus Thorarchaeota archaeon, assembly GCA_016840385.1. Next base: position 50,501 of record JAEOSL010000001.1, read on the forward strand.
TTTCTACACTCTGGATACTGCAGTAAATCAGTTTACTTACGAGGCTGCATTGTTAGCAGCTGGTGGAGGAGTAGGAGCTGTAAATCGGATAATGGCTGGAACCACTGAGAATGCATTCGTCTTATGTCGACCACCAGGACATCATGCAGAATACGAACGCGCCTTTGGATTCTGTTTCATAAACAATATCGCCGTTGCAGCAAATCACCTTATTCAGAATCACGGATTAAAGCGTATCATGATAGTTGATTATGATGCTCATCATGGAAATGGTACCCAAAATTCGTTCTATTCCTCTAATCAGGTCCTATATGTGGGACTACATCAGGATGGTAGAACACTCTTTCCAGGATCCGGATTCCCTGATGAAATAGGGAAGGGTGAAGGTCAAGGATACACTTTGAACTTAGCAATGTACCCAGGTGCAGGTGACAAGTCCTTTGAATTAGCATTTGATAAAGTGATAGAACCTCTTGCGGATTCATTCAAACCTGAGTTCATTCTTGTATCTGTAGGATTTGATGGTCATTACAAAGATCCACTAACTTCGCTAGGACTTACCACGACAGGATTTGCAATGATGAATAATCGACTTAATCAGATCGCATCCAGTCATTGCTCAGGAAGACTATCCTGTTTCTTAGAGGGTGGATACAATCTGGATGTTATGGGGATGTGCGCGCAGATTTTACTCGAAGAATTGGTTGGAATACAAATTTCTGACTTCAATGAGCACCACATAGAGAGTGAGAGTTGCACTAAATATACTGAAGATTTGATCGACCATCTAACTAAGACTTCATCATTACTCTGAGGAAAAATCTTCAAGCAATGTCTGTACCGAATCAAAATCGTCTGTTTCTTCTAGGGGTTCAATATGAGTAGTAGATGATTTTACTTCCACTCCAAGTTGCTTCTTTATTGATTCTGCAATTGACGTACCAATTGTAGGAATTCTTGCTAGCTCTTCAATTGGTACTTGGTATAATTCAGTAAGATTGAACAATCCTTGATTATGGAGCATTCTACCACGAACCCTACCAATACCTCTGAGACCTACAAGCTCCAAGATATCTGAGCGTACACCATATTTCAACCTGGAACGGAGACCTCGTAGGGAAGGAATATGTCCGGGATTGTCAGTTATTCGAGCAATTTCTGAGGCTGCATAAATCAACCATTCTGCTGATTGTACAAATCTATGAACATCACCCATACCAACATTGTAACGTTCAGTGATGTCCTTCTCCGTGGTTTCAGATATCCATTCTTGAAGTAGCCTAGCTGTCTTTACCTCTCCTAGGAAATCAGTGTAACCAGTATCCAGTTCATCTGGTGATTCAATCATAAGCTCCTTGAAATGATCTTCAATGAACACCTCTGTATCCTCTATTTCAGACCGGGCTACATAAGTTACTGGTTGGTCAGGTGTATGACAAATCATGTGTAGCATACCAAAAATGGTATGAGTTTCTGATTGTGACAATATATCACGAAACATGATTGCAGTTTCTGGATTAATATAGAGTCGAGAGGCACGTCTACCTAGAGCAGTTGCATTGTACAAATCTGAGGCTGTTGTTTCGATGAGTTGGCCATCTTTCAGAAATTCAATGGCTGAAGAAACGTGATGATCGATTTTGCGCTGTTCATTATTACTGGCAAAGAAAGTATTTGAAATGAGTTCATCAACTTCTTCACGATTAGTAGTTAGTTCTGTTGCAATTGCTGCAAGAAGATGAGACCGTAATGCAGATTGCGATTTTAATTTAGATAAGATTTCCTCGGGATCTGAGAGAACATAATGATCCACAAGTGCATCTTTTTCGTGTTCAGTTTTAGCAATGAGGACTGCTTCTCCATATTTGTCATACTTGGGTCGACCAGCTCGACCTGCCATCTGTTTGTATTCAAGTATAGGAATGGGATAGCTTCCACGACTCTGCTCGAAACGTCGATAATCACGAATAATCACCCTTCTTGCTGGAAGATTGACTCCAGCGGCAAGAGTGGGTGTAGCAACAATTACTTTCAACAAGTTCCCTTTGAAAGCATCTTCGACAAGAGCTCGTTCTTGATTATCAAGTCCTGCATGGTGAAAAGCCGCACCAGAGGCTACTAGTCTTCCTAAAGTCTTCGATATTTCAGGAGCCGAGGTTCTATTGCCAATTTTCTTTGCTATTTTCGCTAGGTGTCCAAGTGTATCATCTGAGAGATATTTTCGAAGGAATGGGGCCAATCGTTTTGCCATAGAAATCGTTGACTTGCGACTTGATACAAAAACAAGAACTTGACCATTCTCATCTAGTGTATCACACACTACATCAGCCAGCTCTTCCTTACGCATTCGGGGTAAGTTTCTAACTGATCTTTTGTTTGTTTCACGATTTTCAAAATCTATAGAACCATCAAGATACACACCTTCACTTAGTGGAACAGGTCTCCATGTACTCTTTACGAGGGATGCGTCCAACCATTCTGCAATATCACTAGCATTAGAAATAGTAGCACTCAATGCCACAATTTGAGTTTCTAGCATTTGCATTAGCTTTGCTAGAACCATCTCCAGTGTAGGCCCTCTTGATTTATCATTAATGAGATGAATTTCATCTACAACAACTATACCAATGTCATTGATCCAGTCTACTTTATGTCTAACCAATGAATCTGCTTTCTCAGTAGTGAGAACGATAATATCTGCTTCTCCAAGTTTCGTTCCAGCTGAATCATAATCTCCGACTGACATTGCTACTGAGATACCCAATGTTTCATACTTTTTGAAATCTGCATATTTCTCACGAGCGAGAGATTTCAAGGGAACTAGGTATAGTGCCTTACCACGACCGTCTAGAATTGCTTTTAGCATACAAATCTCAGCAACTAAGGTCTTACCGGAGCTAGTGGGCACTGCAAGTACAAGATTTGTACCTTCCAAAACTCCAGTTTCAAAAGCCTGTTCTTGGGGTGGGAACAATTTCTTTATTCCAAGGCTCTGAAGATGACTAATAATTTTCTTATTGATTGCAAGTTCCTCTAAGCGTGTCATGTAATTCCTCACAATATTCCAGTAGCCAGTGTTTAGGATTAATTCTGGGAATGACGTATCTTTCCATCTCTCGGGCTATAGAGTATCCCCTCTGCCAGAAGTTTCTCGATTACTTCTTCAGCTTGCTCCTTTGCAAGACCCATAGAAACAGCTTTCTGAACCAATGCATCTTTGTTAACCGTAGAGGATCCTTCAGCTTCCATATCCCGGATTGCCTTGATAATGATGTCAGAAGAACTCCTTTGGGAAGCACTCATTTTTGAAACAAGTTTGTCTATGTCAATCTTACCTGTAACTCTATCAAGTGCTACCATTCGTAAGGAATCTTCCATTAAACGAACTGCTGCTTGAGCATCCTCTTTAGACACCTTAGGTTGTAGCGCCATTCTAGCTCGAGCTTCTGAAAGACGTACCAGAGATTCCAGCTGTCGTGCAGTTATTGGAACTGCGGCTCCACCTTCTGCACTTTTTCGCAAGTCAACATAGAAATTCTCAATGACTTCTGCAGCTTCTGCTGTTAGTTGAGGAATCACATAGCGATTAGAATAACCAATGTATTTCTTCAGAAATTCTTGTGATACTGGAGGAATTGATGGTGCATCTTTGGCCCTTTTCATTTGATGCATATTTAGGATGAATTTTGCAAGTTCCCGATCCCGAGTAGCTTCAATAGTATCAACCATAATCCAAATCAAGTCAAATCTGGATAATATTGTAAATGGAAGTCTAATATTGTCCTGAACTGATAGTGAAGATTCGTATCTACCCAAAGTGGGATTAGCGGCAGCAAGTATCGATGTTCGTGCATTGAGTGTGGCGACAATCCCTGCTTTTGCAATACTGACTGTATGCTGTTCCATAGCTTCATGTATTGCAGTTCTATCCGTAGGGTCCATTTTGTCAAATTCATCAATGCATGCAATACCTTGATCTGCTAGTACTAGTGCCCCCGCTTCAAGGGTCATTGCTCCTGAATCAGCATCGTGTATCACGGCTGCAGTAAGACCGGCTGCACTACTACCTTTTCCTGATGTGTACAGAGCTCGAACTGCCAAACCGGAAACAAACTTTAGTATCTGACTTTTTCCTGTTCCGGGATCTCCAATCATGAGAATATTCGATTTTCCACGTAATTTTGTTCCGTCAGCAAGAGTTTTACTAACTCCACCAAAAAGCAATAATGCGATAGACTCCTTTATGGTGGTATGACCGTGAATTGAGGGTGCAATAGATGCCACAATTCTCTCATGAACGTAAGGATCATCTGCAAGTTCCCTGATTTGTTTCTCATCTTCTTCAGAAATTTCTATCTGCTCATGTTCTTTTTCAGAAACTTCAACACCATTGGCTTCAATGAATATGTTGAATGTAGCCAATCTTCCACCTCTTCGGGCAAAATCAGGTGTTGTTTCAAGAATACCAGTTACTTTAACTAAATCTCCAGGACGAGAGATATCTACGATATCTCCCTCAAGAATGATATCAATAGAACGGGGCATTTGGCCAGGAGGTAGCTCGTCAGGAGATTCTTGGATTCTTACTTTTTGCCAATCACGAAATTGTGATTCTTGGGCGAGAAGTCTCATAGGAGTTTTCTTATCACATAGTGGGCATCTTACCGGTTCAGTGTACCGACCCTCTTCTTGAGTTTGTGGAATTTTCTCGTCACATATCCTACATTGAAACATTGCCTGAACTAGAAGTGGTTTTACTTCACTGGCCCGCATCATAATTCCACTAACACGTACTAGTTTTCCAATATGTTTGGCTCGAATAGCGCGTAGTGGAACATGTTCTGAATAGTTAGTAATTCGAGCCTTGAGTAGAGAAGTATCAAGACTGCTGACATAGTCTGGATCCTCAACTCGTAAAACTGCTATGAGCGCATTATTGACAGTATCTATGAATTTTGATGGGTTTTCTGCAGCAAGTGCCAAGAATACATTATCAAAGCTAATCAAATCTTGAAAATCTATGAAAAGTGATGTTTCATCATTGATTGACATCTGTTGGAGCCTAGTCCAGTAGTGTAGAATTCCTTGGTCATCCTTGTATGTTCTAAGAAACTCTTCAAATCGTTCCTGAGATTCATCGTAACTGGACATGTTAATTCTCCTCGAATTCTGATTGGCAATGGTTGGGCAGTTGCATTCCTTCTGACTCCTAGTTCTTCAAGGTTTGTATTTTAAGGACACTAATACTCATAGTTTATTCCATCACATTTTGGCGCCATCCAGACAATAGCTCTACAAGCTCTTCACATAACCATCGTTCTTCATGAGCCATCTGATTACGTTTTTCTTGATAGGCACCTGATTTTGCAACACGCAGAATCTTTGATAATCTTGTTTCAACGAGGAAGGGTGTCATTTTCCGTAATTTTTCAACCTCGTCATATTTTCTTGGATCCATTGATGTTTTGTCACTCTGGAGACGCAGAGTCTTCCTTGCAATAGCAGTGTAAAGAAATGGTTGAAATGTTTGTAATTTATGAGGTTGTTTTTCTTCTTCACGATAGAGATTTTGAAGACGTTTCAATGATTCATATGCATCTTCTGGAGTGATGTCAACATATTCGTACTTGAGCAGTTTCTCAATCACCCAGTTTGGTAAACTGGCACGATCTCCTTTCTTGAAAGGACCAAATTTCTCTCCCGCGACGGTGATTTGTGGAACATTTTCTTGAAAAATGCAATCCCGAGATTCATTGAGAAAGGCCATTTCAAACCGTTTCATAACCTCTTTGGAGTTCTTGGATAGCTTCATTTCAGTACACTCTTTCCTAAAGTTGATATGAGATAAAGACCTTGCTCTACAAATGTGAGTCAAAATGATTAATGTCAATGGTCATTTGAAAGTGTACAAGTGTCGGGAGAAGCTTTTAAGGAATCAACGATGACTCATCGAAATGACTTGTGTTGTACTTGATATTTGCTGAATAGAAGGTAGCTAATAATGGATTTAGATTTGTGGACTGAAAAATACAGGCCCCCCACCTTGAGCGGTATTATAGGTCAAGAGGCGATAATTGAGAGTCTAACAAGATTCGTAGAAACCAAGGCGGTACCCCATTGTCTCTTTACAGGTCCTCCAGGAACTAGTAAAACAACAGCGGCAATGGCTATGGCAAAGGATCTCTTTGGTGATACATATGAACGGAATTTCATGGAGCTCAATGCAAGTGATGAAAGAGGCATTGATGTAGTTCGAAATCAAATCAAGAATTTTGCTAGAACAATGCCTTCCGGAGATGCTCCATTCAAGATTCTAGTTCTGGATGAAGCAGACCATTTGACCTCAGATGCTCAACATGCTCTAAGACGTACAATGGAGTCATATTCTCAATCATGTCGAATGGTTTTGATTTGCAATTATTCAAGTAGAATCATACCTCCAATACAATCAAGATGTGCAATATTCAGATTCTCTCGCTTAGAAACAGGAGGAATCTCCAAACGTTTGAAGTATATAGCTAAGAAAGAGAAAACCACTCTTGATCCAAGTGGAGTCGATGCAATTCTCTATCTTACAGAAGGGGACATGAGAGCTGCAATCAATCTCCTCCAAGCAGCTTCTTCTACTGGTGAAGCAATCACCGATAAGATTGTGTATGCGATTTCAGGCAGTGCAAGTCCGGAAACAATAAAGACTATGCTTACAGATGCGAGAGAGCAACGCCATCTTGAATCACTACAATCTCTCCGAAAGCTGATCTACAGTGAAGGAGTATCTCCAGTTGATTTGGTGAAACAAATCCACAAGGAGATTCAGACTCTTGACTTATCCCATTCACAACAAATGTCTGTTTTAGAACAAATTGCTGAAGTTGAATTCAGAATTGGTGAAGGCGCCAATGGTGAAATTCAGCTGGCTGCGCTATTAGCACACATAGGAATAGGCAGTGATGCAAGTGAGTAACGAAAGTCTTCCTTGGCCAGAGAAACACCGACCAAGGAGTCTTGATCTAATTGTTGGCAATCCAGATATAATACGTACGCTGAAAGATTGGATCTCATCCTGGAAGACAAGAATTCCAGAAAAACGAGCAGTGTTATTGATAGGACCTCCTGGGACTGGAAAGACTGCATTGATTGGGGCGCTCGCAAATGACTTGGATATGGAACTAGTAGAGTTCAATTCAAGTGATAAAAGAAACAAAGACAGCATTGAAACTCTTGTTGGGAGAGCTGCATCACAACAGACCCTTGATGGTAGACCAAGAATCATTCTTCTAGATGAGGTGGATGGTCTATCTGGTACTAGCGATAGAGGCGGTGTTGGCGCGATTGTCAAAGTGATCAAGAGTTCAGTTCATCCAATAATGATGACTGCAAATGATCCTAATAGTCCACGCTTGAAAGATTTACACAAAATCTGTCAAGTATTTAATTTTGAACCAATCGACTCAGAAGGAATGAGCAAGGTTCTTACAAGAATAGCAAAATCGAACAAAGCTGAAGTGTCCCAAGATATTATTGATCAAATTATTGATAATTGCGCAGGAGACCTTCGGGCTGCAATTTCTGATCTTGAAGCCTATGTAAAACGTGGTACCAAACCAGAGTCTGTTGAATCAGCTATCCGCGACGTAAGGCGTGGTACCGAAGACACTCTTCGTAGATTGTTTATGACAACAGACCCAAAACTAGCAAGAAGATTATTGTCTGAATCCGAATTGGACCATGGCTCATTAATTCTGTGGCTAGAAGAGAACCTCCACCTTCACTTTCTAACCCCAGATGAATTGGATAGAGGACTCAACAGTCTGTCGTTGGCAGATCTATCATTAGGACGGATAATGCGAAACCAGAATTGGAAGCTTTTAGCATACATGTATGATTTTCTTGCGGTTGGCGTAGCCGGTGGAAGGACAGATACACCATATAGGAAGGTAAGTTACTCTAGACCAACCTGGCCATTGTTAGTATTTCAAGGGAATAAATCACGAGACAAGAGGACAGATATTCTCTCATCTCTCTCACGGCTTGCAGGAGTTTCAAAACGAAGAGCAACAAGAACTCATCTTGATACGATAACAGAAATCGTAGGAATCGCTCCTAGTAAAATCAAAGATTACGCCGATTGGTTGAACGTTGATAAGGCATCATTGAAGAAGAGAGGTAGGAACTAAATCCAGAAAGAGTATTACTTGTTCGTTTAACAAAGTCTAATCGATCATTCAGTATTTTTTGTATTCTTTTTAGGCCATATTTACTAGATACAAGTGAAAATGGGACTATCGTTTCCATGAGTATCAAGTTTTCAGGAGGCGCTGGTTCAATTCCTCCTGGCTTTCTTTTCTTTATACCTTGAAGAACCTCGAGAATAACGTCTGGTTCCATATAGTGTAGTCCGATTTCTGTTAGTAAAGTCACAGTCTTTCGTACAAATTTCCACAGAAAACTGGTACCAAATACATCAAGGAATGGAATTCCGGAATCTTGGCCCATTGCCACATTGAGGACTGTGGTGATAGTATTTCTTCTTTCATCAGGTTTTGAGAGCATATTGAAATCTTTTGATCCAATAAGCAAGGAAATTCCTTTCTTAACCTGATTCTGATCAACATTCTTCCATATTGGTCCAAGATAGTATCGATAATGACGCATCAATGCACTAGAACGTGGTCTAAATCCCTCGGGAGCTTTAGTCTTCGCCCAGAGTATGATATCCTCAGGAAGATGTTTGTTAACCTGATCAACGTTGAGTTGCTTATCAGTTGACAATAGTACCAATTGCCCAAAACTATGAACTCCTCGGTCAGTCCGTCCTGAGAGTTGGACAGTCTGCTTAGAGTGCGATTCTTTGCTCCAAGTATGCATAGCATCAATAAGTTCACCTTGAATAGTTTTCAATCCTGGTTGCACTTGTGACCCGTAGTAATAATCACCTAGATAGAACAGACGTGCTAGATAGTCTGTCATATATCAAAATCTCCTCTTATGATTTCCAAATATCAAAGAGACTTTTTAAAGAACGAGCTCGGATATCTTCAATCTTGTAACGATACACTTTAGTCCGACCAAATATCTTCTCTTCAATAAGACCAGATTTTAACAATACATCTAGATGTGACCTAGTTGAACTGTGGCTAAGGTTAACCCTTCTACAGAGATCTGAGAGATGTAGTTCCTTAAAAATTGCCAGTTCTTTAATTATTTTAATTCGTCCTTTTGATGAAAAGAGGTCCTCTATGGGTATTGTAATTGAAGTTTCAGAGTTCAAGTATATTTCACAACTCCTGAGAGTCTAATAGACCAGCTATATATTGTTCAAGCATTTCAGCTGGAACGTCAGAAAGACCAATTAGTGTGGTTTGACCTCTCTGACCACTTCCTGACCTTTTTGTATCGATTATTCCGTGTGATGTAAGGTCTTGTATCCATTCCCAAATCTGTGTATGCGCTCTCGGTTTTTCATTGTACTCCTCACATGATGAGCGATACATTTCCTCAACTTCACCCATTGTCACATATGCACCACGAGTTTCCTTCAGTTGTCTTGCAACAGCTAGCAACAATATTTGATGCATTTGCGAAAGGGTAGTGAAGACTTCTTTCCTGAGCTCTGGATGAGTATCAGCCTTTGCTTGACGTGCATAATCTGGTACTATATTTCCAGCTTGATCACTATCTGCTTGTTTACCTGAACGCCAGAGTAATTCAATAGCATACCTTGCATCTCCTCTATCGGATGCAATATCAGAAATCACTTGGAGGGTTTCATCCATAACTGTGTTCTTTTCAAATGCCATTTCAACTCGATGTTTGAGAATATCGTATAGTGCAGTTCTATCATATTTAGAAAATCGAACAATATTTCGTTGTAATGTACTCAGAGTACTAGAATCCAATATTTCACCATCAAGTGGAATTTTCCGACCTATTCCGATAATGGATACACGTTGTTTTGCATTTAAGCGGTCATCAGTCAGTCGTGTTAGATCATATAGAATATCAGATCCTCTCTGTTTTATGAAATAGTCAAGTTCATCAAGAATGAGTAATAGGTATCTATCTTCTTCATCTAATATTTCGACCAGTATCTGTAGTAATTCTTCGGGAGAGAGACCTCGACGGGGAAAATCAGGTCTGAACTCTCTGAGTGCGCGTAAGAAGACAAGATATGTTGTCTTATTGACTCTGCAATTTATGTGAACATTATGTAAACGGATATCTCTCCTATCTGCAGCTTGAACAATTTGTTCTGAAAATCTCTTAGCTGCTGCTGTTTTTCCTGTACCTACAGGACCTTCAATAATGAATCGCTGGCTAGTCCTTCCAGGAGAAGAGATTAGAGTCTTGAAGTTCTGTGCAAGAGTTCTTAGCTCTGCCTGTCGATGAGGAAGATTTTCTGGTACATAATCTATCGACAGAAACTGCTCTGACTTGAAGACACTACGTCTACTTAGTTCATCTTCGATATAATCATGAGCCATGGCAGTCCAAGAGAAATCTGTTGATGCATCCTTAAAAGCATTTGCGGACTGTACGATTAAAAGTATATTCAAAGGGTAGGTTACCGAAAGTATTGGCGAGCTCCTAACTCAAGATCCATATCATCGTCAATTATGACTCATCGGGGTCATAGCAATCATCACTCGCCACTATCAGGTTGTACTACTTTGCCGATAAACCTGACGAAAAGAGAATATTTGTTAAAATTTAGCGAACGATTTATACGAAGAGCCGAGTCAGCAGCCGCAGTTAATGTAGTTCTGAGAACTTGCTATCTCAAATAGAGGGAATCCTTATTGGCTTATAATCCTGAGTTCAAATCACGTCCCGGGACCCCTCACCCACTTTACTTGGGGTTGATAAGAGCAGCGCTGGAATACAAACAGGTGAGAGTGAAGAGCTAGTGGACAAGAATCTCGACATGCTATTATCGCAACTTGTTGAAGAGATAGAGCGAATCGAGTCTACTAAGAATCAGTTTGGCGAAGTCATGGAACAAATCAAAGGTAAAATAAATCTGACCAAGTATCCAGGAATAGCGACTAGTGTTATTGAATCTGATTTTACCAAAAAGATTGAACCTACTAGCCTAGCAGGTCTGAGAATTGCAGGCATAGATGGAGGTCTAGTACGTAGACGCTTCAGGTCGATGGACCTTCTTTTGACAAGAGGCATCGCAGTTATCTTTCAATTTGGCCCTGAAGAAGGACCCAATGTAGAATTCTTTCCGGATCCATTTCCAGAACCTCAAATTAGGCCAATGATGTTAACCCTTGCTGGTGCAGAGTTAGACCAACTTGCATCACTAGAACGAGTTGCAATAGAACTTCGAGTAACTATTGCGGTGCTTGAAGAATTTCATGCAGATCTTATCCTTGTAGATGGTTCTCTTTTTTATCATCCAAGAGACCGCCCCCAAAGTGGCTCCGTTGTTTTTGAGAAATTCCAAGAAGTTATGGCATTGTACAAACAGTTGTACACCAAGGCTCGTAAGAAAGGTACTACCCTTGTTGGAATTGTTAAAGACAGCAAGTCCAGCAGAGTCACCAATCTCCTAGGAGACATTCTTCCACACATTATCCGAAAACCTGCAGTATTCGAACTGATGCAGGGTATTGACTATCGATGGCTTTTGAAAATATCAAGAGATTGTGATATTCTCGATACGTATCTGGAAGAAGGTGAGCGCTCGTTCATATTCAAATATTCATCAGAATTGCAGCCCAACTCGAACTCACTTACTGAAGACCTGGCTAGTTGGGCATCATCAATATGGGTTACATACCTAAAGACCGCAAGGGATGATCTTCCTCTAAGGATAGAAATCCTAACAGATGGAAATCCAGAAGATGTATTGAAGGTGGATCGAGCGTTAGCTGCGATACTTCCTCTCTCTTGGCAACACCCAGAATATGGTATTCCCACTCCTATTCTCGAGGCAGATACAAGAGCCAAAATATCAACAAATGAAACGCAACTGATTGTTGACCGATTGATGGCACTCTCAGGTCTCACATATACTTCTCTAGAAAAGAGAAGGTCCAGAAATCCCTTTGGAGGAGGATAAATCTTGTCAGAATACGAATCAACCGCTAGGCTTGGAACAGTTGTCAGCACAGATAAAGGACCTAATGTAATGGAATTCTCCTTCGTCCTAGAAGGGGGTCCCAAAGAGGTCATAGCTAGACGTGGAGAATTTGTGTGTGTAGTGACTGATAACGGAACTGTAATTGCCCGAGTCCAAGATTTACTTCGCACGAATCGGTATTACCAACATGCTGAAGCTGTTCGGGAATACCAATCACGAGGAGAACCATTACGTACAATATTTCCCACTGATAGATGGCAGTATACTATCGCAAAAGTCAGAGTCCTAGGATTATGGGCTGAGAATCGAACAGCACGACCATATTTTGCGGTATCACCAGGTGCTGTTGTAAGAAGAATTGACGAAGACGTTCTTGCTGCATTTCTCAGACTGGATAACAAAGAAGGTCTCAATCTTGGAACTCTTGCCTATCAGAACCTCGAATTCACACCTTCAATTAACCGATTACTATCGAAGCATCTGGCTATACTGGCAATGAGTGGAGCTGGAAAATCATACTTCATTTCGGTGTTGCTTGAAGAACTTCTCTCACGAAAGAAGGACCAAGGACGTCTTTCTGTAGTGGTTGTTGATGTCCATGGTGAGTATAGTTATCTCAAAGATATCAAACCCGAAGACCTAGGTCTCCCTGATAACGAGTTTGAAGTTGAGCACATAAGAGGTTCTCATATCCAAATTCCCGTTCAATCCCTTGCTGCCGAAACAATAGGTTCTCTTGTGGCCGATATGAGTTCAATTCAAGTCCGTGATCTCCGACGAGTCATCTCTGAAATGCGTAGTACCATGAAATCTGGATACACGCTTACTGATGTTGTCAATCGTGTAAGGGATAATGAAACTATCAACAAGAACACAAGAGAGGCACTTATTGGATGGCTAATCAATCTTGACGACACACGTCTTTTCGGAAAAGGATCTGTTCCTGAAATCAAGAGCATCGTAAAACCAGGAAAAATCACATTGATTGATCTTAGTGATTTCATTAGTCTGAAAAAGAAACAGATTGTTGTAGCTCACTTAGCAAGTGAACTCCTCTATCTTAGAAGAAGAAACGAAATTCCTCCAGTATTACTAGTACTAGAGGAGGCCCATCAGTTCTGTCCAGAGAGCCGTCATGAATTGGCTCTTCCCAAAAGTCGTATTGAAACCATAGCTAGAGAAGGTAGAAAATTCCATGCCCTTCTATGTCTAATATCCCAGCGGCCTGTTAAACTATCAACAACTGTTCTAAGTCAATGCAGCAATCAAGCTATTTTGAGATGTACAAATCCATATGATTTAGACCATATTGGTAAGTCAAGTGAAGGTATCGATCGGTCATCACTGGACGCAATCACCACACTTGAGATTGGAGAGGCTCTTTTTGTAGGCGAAACCGTATCTGTGCCAACTTTTGTGAAGATAAGACAGCGCAAGTATGAACCTACCGGATTATCATTGAGCCTTACTGATGCAGTGAAACGAGCTGATAAATGAAAATCAATGCAATTAGCCGAAGAATAAGAATCATACTTCATAATAATGGACTGAAAATTTCTGATTTCGTATTATATGTCTTTACCTTGGAGTTACTCCAATCTCTGTTCTTTTTATTCTAGGTATTAGGATAGTTACCATAGTAGGAGATAGAGCCCAAAAGGGTGATTGCATGAGAGTAATTTCAAAAGAAAAGATCACACTATGCTTGCTGATTGGTCTATTCGTGTTCGCTATTGGTAATCCGTTGATGACTACAGGAGTTCTCCAAGAGGAAACACTGGAGAAACATGACAAAGTTGCCCCAGCATACACACCACACGACGCAATCTTGCTTGATGGAAATACGGAAATGATAGCCCAAGCAACTACAGAGAGTTGGCCAGGAGATGGAAGCTCGGGAAATCCGTATCAAATAACAGGATATTCCTTCTATGATGTACAACATTCAGTTGAAATCCGTAACATTGACCTCCACTGGACATTTACTGATAATGAGATTGATGGACCAGGGGACGCAACTGTCTGGTGTGGAATGGAGATATCTAATTCTGCAAACGGATACGTCGCCGACAATGTCATCTTCAATAGATATCGAGCGTTATGGCTGATTGATATCGATGATGTAACAATAACCAACAACGTCATTGAGGACAATCTCTTCCATGGTATCGAATGCGTAGGATACATAAATGGGTGTTTGATCTCTGATAATATTATCAGGAGAAATGATGGGTCCGGAATCAGGATTCTAACTGGAGTAAACTCCGAGATTTCTGAAAATAGTGTTACAGACTGCGATGGTATTGGAATACAAATTATTGGTACTGCAACAAATTGTCAGATTACTGATAACTATGTAAACGAAGTGACAAGTCTGGGAATTCAACTCAAGGACGCCACATCTGTTGAGGTAATGCATAATGTAATGTCAAACGTTACAGGAGATGGAATCTACTTCCTAGGTTCAATTGATTGTGAGGTTTACAACAATTCATTGGTGAATGGTGGAGATGATGGAATGGTCTTGAAGGAGAGTGATTCTGGTCTATTCCATAATAACACGTTTATCGGTATAGATGGTGTTGGAATCTCAGTTGATTCAGGAGAGAATTCAATAATCAGATTTAATCATATTGAAGATTGCACTGATTATGGGTTGAAGACATCAAATGAAGCTGAATTCACTGAAATCACTCGAAATGTGTTCATTAGCAATGGTGCTACCAAGCAGGTCTGTGATGAAGGTGAAAACAACACCTACATCTACAATTACTACGATGATTGGACCTCGCCTGATGTAGATTCAGATCAGATTGTAGATACACCATATTCCATTGATGGAGTTGTTGGCAACCAAGACCTATATCCCCTTGCAGATCCACATGCAGTTCCACCTGTAACTACAACCACAAATACAACAACAACAACGAGTACTGGAACAGGAGATCCAATCCCTATGGAAATCTTGATGATTGCAGGTGGCGGAGTCATAATCATACTTGTTGGTGTCTTCTTCATGAAGAGGAAGGTATAGACACTACAGTATTCGAGAGGGACCAAACTCAATGGTTTGTGTCCCTCTTTCTACCTTTGGGATTGATTGGTTCAACACTATTCTGCATATTGTACCAATTGCTCAGATTCTTCAGAAGATTTTTTCGAAGACCTAGCTTGCCATGGATTACCAAAACCAAGTCCCAAAAGAACCATTGAGAAAATCAGGATTACATCAGGGATATAGAATAGTGGTGTCAACATGAGTGGAACTCTCAAAGCCTGACTTACTAACATGAAGAACATTGATACTACTAGAAGTTCGCTTCGTACTTCTTTCAATCGTCCAGTCTTCCAAGTTATGATGAATGTACCCATCATTGCAATACTGATGACATAGAGTAGAGGTATCGTTAAATTCATGATAAAAGCTTCAGAAGTTCCGAGGAGTGCAACTGAGAACCAATAGATGGAAAGAAGAAGCACTGTTCTATTGTGGTATTTCTCATACTTCGATGCCCAGATTTGAAGTAAAGCACCCCAAACAGGTATTACTGCACCACCAATTGCGATTGACCGAAGTCGAAATAGATTCAAGGAAGGCTCTAACACTCCAATACTAGGCAATGTCAAGAATATCGCATTTAGCGTGTTACAAATCATAGCGATTGCAAAGACCAACGGAAGATCGGTCATTAATCGAACATCTTGTTTGTACCATTTCCTACCCAGATATATACTCAATATTAAAGATACGAAAATTGTCACGAATCCGGATAATACTACCAAGTCTGTACCTACTTGCATTTTTTACACCAGCTGAAAAATTGTCAGTTTCATTCAATTTAAACACCAATAAAGTAGCTAAACAAAAGTTCAGACGGTATCATCAATTTTAAAACTGGATAATAACAGCCCAAAGTTCGGAAGCTACTCGCTTTAGTGGTGAATCTAAATGTCAGAAGTCGCAGCAATGAGAGCGTTCAACCGTGAATTAGCATCGATTGTAGGCTCAACAATAGAAGTCGCAACGAAGGATGGAAAAACATACTCTGGTATCCTGAAGGGAATTGATCAAAATACCTTGAGTATTGTACTGACCGAAGTCGTTGATCTAAAAGATAACTCAAGTATACCGAAGATGTTCATCTATGGTGATAGTATTGTTTCATTCGCCGTAGCTGAAAAAGAAATTAGCATTGAAGGCTTAGCAAAAGAGCTACAGAAGACCTTTCCTCCTGGCGGAGTCCGTTTCTTCCCTGAAACTGGCGTGATCGTCGTCATGAATAAAATTCGTATTACGCCCGAAGGTGTGGACGGTTCAGGTCCCTTATACGAACGTGTAGCCGCAATTGCAGACGATTGGTTAAAGGAACACGGTCTTGCATAGTCTATCAATATGAATACAAATGATTTGGAATACTTTCCTTAGGCCAGATTAGTCAAAATAAGATTCATTGCTGCATCTTATGCTTCCATCTCACTAAGTGCTATCTGAAACCCTTTCCCTAATATTTCACTGCGGATGCGTTGGTACCTTGCTGATTCCGACTGAACCCACTCTAACTTTACTAGACTGTTTTAAATATCAATTGGATATTTCTAATAAGTGAATGACAGATTCGTCAAGGCGTTCGATAGTCAATAAAGAGGAAAGTCCATGAAGAACACAGAAAACAGTGCAACAGATTTAGCTGTAATCATACTACTAGCAGCAGTTTTTGGACCTGCATTCATTCAGCAATATGTTCCATCATGGATTATAATGTCTATGACATGGCAGATAGTTATTGAGTCAACCTTGATTCCTCTATTCGATCTATGGTTACTGATCATAAGCCTCCCATTTACTTTCATGCGTTTCATAGTCGTATTCATGTTCTACAGACTATATAAGAACAAAACGACCTTCAAACGTCTATTGGTGACAGTCCTAGCAAGTGAGATTCAACCTATTCTGTTCTATGACATTCCTCTTTTTCTTGCTGCATTGCAAGGTCCGTTTCCCTATTATATTCCATTCATCATTCCAATTCCCTTTCTGACACTGATTACTTTACTAATTGTAAGGTTCTATCCACCACCAATAAAGGAAGACGATTGGCTCGAATAATAACGCCGGAAGGCGTAGATGGCTCTGGTCCCTTGTACGAACGTGTAGCCGCAATCGCCGACGATTGGCTGAAAGAACACGGTCTTGCATAGCCTATCATTATGAACAACTAATGAAATGGAAAGATTTCCTTCGGCTAAACTAGTCAACATGAGATTCATTGCTGCATCTCTGTTTCTTTGAGTGATATCTGGAATCCATTTGTTAATACTTCATTGAATGTGCGCCCGTGTGCTAATTCAAATTACTATTTCTGAATTTGGAAATGAAGCGATACCAAGTTTTTTAGAGCAAGATAACCATCAAAATTTCTGTCAATCATGAAGATAATGCAGTTAATAAAAAAGATCGAGACTCCTGAGCCTTGGAGTGAGGGTGAGAAGATTCCTTGGAACGACTCAGGATTCAGTGAGAGGATGCTTAAGCATCACCTTACGCAGGAACACGATCTCGCCAGCAGAAGATTCGAGATAATCGAAAAACACGTTGATTGGATCCACAACAAATTAGGAGGAAAACTATCCAAAATTCTGGATCTAGCCTGTGGGCCGGGGTTATACTCTAGCCGGTTGACCAAGCTTGGACATAGCTGTAGAGGGATAGACTTCAGTCCTGCTTCCATCAGATATGCCAGAGAACAGGCTATCAAAGAAGATGTTGAGATTGATTATGTTCTTGAGGATATCAGGACCGCAGATTACGGAGATAATAATGATCTTGTATTATTTGTCTACGGTGAGTTCAACGTCTTCAAACCAGGGGACATAAAACGCGTCCTCAAAAAGGCATATGATTCACTGAAAGAAGGCGGTCTTTTCATCGCTGAACCCAACAGGTACGAAACTGTGAAACGTGTGGGAACAAGTCCAGCTTCATGGTACTCATCACAGGAGGGGCTGTTCAGTTCGAAACCACACCTGTGCCTGACGGAGAACTTCTGGGACCAAGAGAAACATGTTGCCACTACAAGATATTTCATCATAGACGCTGAAACCAACAATGTAACCCTCCACGCATCAAGTATGGTTGCATATACACGAGAGAACCTTGAGCAAATAATTAGAGAAGTCGGATTCAAGGACATCGTGTTCTATGAGTCTCTGTCAGGTGGAAAAAAAGATCTTGAAAAAAACCTTGAAGTTGTTGAAGCTCGAAAATAGACCTCTAATTATAGGCTGTGCGCGCCAACTGTGTTCAGGACCAGTTTGTAAGAAAAATCCCCTAATCGAGAAGTTTCTTCAGACCTAACTCCTCAAGGTTTCTCTTGGGGGGTTGTTCTTTCTTTTTACGACTGGCCAGTGTTCTTTCAAGTGGTTTCAGTCGATCCTCCCAAGTTCCGCGAGATGTTTCAGGGATCTTCCCATAGGCGCGTTCTCGTGCCTGAGTGGAACCGATTGGTGCAGTCTTGGTTCCAATGATACCAAACTCAGCTAATCGTTTAGTAGCAACGGATATTCCAGATTCTTCCTTTGAACGGGGTAATAATTGAGGACTCTTTACACCAGTGAGGATAAGCATAACTCGGAGGACACCACTTAATCGTGGGTCAACACGAGCTCCCCAGATAACATTGGCATTAGGACTCATCTTGTCAGAAACTAGTTCACCAACCTTATTCGACTCTGCAAGGCTCATATCTGGTCCACCAGTAATGTGGATCAGAGCTCCAGTAGCACCATTCCATTCAACTTCCAGAAGTGGACTGTTCAATGCATTCTTGATTGCATCATTTGCTCTATCGGTACCTGTAGCCTCACCTAGACCTACTAAAGCGACTCCACCATTGCAGATGATTGAACGAACATCTGCGTAATCCAGATTGATTAGACTAGGCATTGTTATGGTTTCGGTGATACCTTTGACCATGTTAGCTAGAACTTCATCGGCAACACCAAAGGCCTCCTCTAGCGGAAGGTCAGGTACCAATTCCATCAATTTTTGATTATCAATTACAACTGCTGTGTCCACATTCTCTTGAAGTCTGGCCAAACCTGCCTTAGCTTTGTCTATTCGAGTACGTTCTAGACTGAATGGCATCGTGATGACACCAACTACAATGGCATCATTCTTCTTTGCAATCTCTGCTACGACAGGAGCACTACCAGTTCCTGTTCCACCACCCATTCCAGCTGCGATAAAGACAAGATCGGCGTCACGTAGTAACTCAGTTATTTGACCTGCCGATTCCTCTGCAGCTGCTTTTCCAACATGAGGATAACCACCAGCGCCTAGACCACGGGTAATCCTTTCACCAATCAAGAGTTTTCTATGAGCAGTAGTAACAGCTAGATGTTGCCGATCGGTATTGATTGCAATACATTCTGCTCCTTGAACTCCAATCGTCATCAATCTCTTGATAGTGTTATTTCCAGCTCCACCGCATCCAACAACAACAATTCTAGCTTGTCCAATATCACGAGCTGTTGAGGACAGTCTTTCAGATCGACTATTTTCTCGTGCAGAATCGATTAGTGAACTCATTATCCGGTGACCTCACTCATCCACTCTTTCTTACCCATATTCTGATCCCATAATTCGCGTTTCAGGAGATCGCGGATAGCGATTCTAATCGCTTCAGAACGGTTGGGATACAGACCTTTTTCTACAAGTTCTTGGATGTCAGTCACAATCCTTTCTGGTAAGTGCACTGCTATGAGACGCATTACTAATCCTCAACGATAGGGAGGAAATATGGGGATATGGTTGCTTGTAATACTGGGATACGATTAAGAAAAACAAAAAGAAAAGAGAGAGAAGAGAGGTCTCTTCTCTGTCAACTTCTGACTACTTTTTACGACCGGTTCGTCGAGCAGCGATGTTACCGACCTTTCTACCTGGAGGAGCATGTCTACTAACTGTAGTTGGTCTTCCAGGAGATTGATGGGAACCACCACCGTGGGGGTGTGAACAAGCGTTCATTGCCGCACCACGGACCACAGGCCACTTTCGCGCCTTTCCACGAGTATGATGCCAGACGGCACCAGCCTTTAGGAATGGCTTCTCAGAACGACCTCCACCAGCCACAATACCGACAGTTGCTCTGCATCGTGGACTGAAGGCCTTCTGACCTCCACTTGGAAGTCTGACCATAGCCTTGGTCTTGTCGATAGAAACAATCGTAGCAGCAAGACCTGATGCTTTGACGTATTTACCGCCGTCACCAGGACTTCCTTCGATGTTATACACTGGAGTACCTTCAGGGATGTACTGGAGCATCAATGTGTTGCCATTTGCCAATGCAGCATCTTCACCGCATTCGACTACTTGGCCAATGTATGAGCCCTCTGGAGCCACCATATGATGGATTTTCTTTTCACCCTCATATCTTATTTCAGCCAGGGGTGCGCCCCTACCTGATTCATGGAGAAGATTGGTGATAGTCCCACTGTAGGTCTTATCTGGAGCCCACTTGGGATGTCTAGCAGGTGCAATCTTCTTGTGGCTTGGGGATCTAAACTGCTGAACTCCACGGCCCTTGCGTTGGACGAGAATACGTCTACCCATTCATAAGCCTCCTTAGAATATCCCGAGGTTGGTTGCAACCTCTGCGGCACTGTAATCAGGTGCCAGTTTCACAAATGCCTTCTTTCTACCATCAGGCATTATCAATGTGTTAACCTTTTGAACTACAACGTCGTAAAGGGATTCCACAGCCCATTTGATAGTGTTCTTGTTAGCCCTGCGATCTACGTAGAAGATGAGTTTGTTCTGCTCATCAACAGCTTCAAGGCTAGCCTCTGTCACTACTGGTCGAATAATAATTTCATTTGGATCTCTCATGATGGCTCACCTCAAACGAACAAATTCTCCTTTCCAAGCCTATCAATGGCGGATGTTGTCCAGACCACTAGGCGACCAGCATGTGTTCCAGGAGCCAAGAGCTCCGCATTCAGACCATGGACTTCAGCAGTGTCTACTCCAGGAAGATTTCTTGCGGCTTTGCTGATTCCACCGTCTGTGCCGACAACTATCAGCAATGACTTTGGAGTCTTCATCTTACGACCGCGCATCTTTCCTTTACCAGATCGAACAGAACGACCATTACTTGCTCTTTCAAGATCATCTCCGAGACCAAGAGCTGTCAAGGTCTCATGAACCTCCTTTGTAGTTGCAAGTGATTCGAGTCTGCTACTCACAATGAGAGGAATACTGGGAACATTATCAACACGATGACCACGTGCCTTTACAAACTCAGGATTAGAGGTTGCAGCAATCGCGGAACGAATCGCGAGTCTGTTCTCATTCTTATTTATTCTCTCAATGATTACTTTCCGGGCCTCAGGTGGGTGTGCCACCCTGCCACCGACAGTACCGGGAGCAAAACCTGCTTTGTTAGCTGCACCAGTACCACTACCCTTGATACGAGGCATTCTGGACCTGCCATGGCCAGTCTGCCAGCTCTGTGCAGTGTTTTTCTTGCCAGCTAATTCATCAACACCGTGTGGTTGACGTCTACGTGATTGTACGGCCAAAACCGCCCTCTTGATAATATCTGGTCGATAGGGTGTATCGAACTGAGGGGGTAAATCAACAGATTCCTTACTGGCCTTACCCTTTAGTGTATAAGTCTTAATTTTTGCCATAGACTGTCATCTCCTACTGCTTTGATGCTGTGCTGATGTAGCTCATCTGCACGGGCTCATCCACGTGTCCCTTCTTAGGACGAATGGCGAATCTGATTCGAACTGGGCGTTTTACTGCACCAGGAATAGATCCATGAAGCATTATGTAGTCACCACGGATTACTCCGTAGTTCACAAACCCTCCAGAGGGTGTGATTTCTTCACCACGCTCGCCCATCTTCACAATTTTGTTATTGAAGCTGGTTCGCGTATGAAAACCAGTCTGACCCGGTCTCGGAACTGAGTATCTGATGTTGCTAGGAGTCCATGGACCAATACATCCAACACCACGCTTTGTCTTTCGTGACTTGTGCTGAAGGATTCGTATTCCCCATCGTCGGACTGGGCCTTGAAAACCATGACCCTTGGTCACTGCAATGCTGTCTATGAGAATACCCTCTTTGAGGATATCCGCAACACGGACATCAGTGCCAAGAACACTCTTTGCGTATTCAAAAGCTTCTTGGACGCTGGCAGCGCCTACCTTGTATTCCATAACATCAGGCTTCTTCTTCGCAATTCCCGCAAGCCTTGGCTGAGTATGTATGAGCATCCGGATTTCAGCAAACGAGTCGAGTTTCTCCTCGAACTCTTTCAACTTGGTTTCGTGATCGTACTCCTTTGGTACGGGCATTGTCTTCTTCAGGTCTTCTGACATGGTGCCAGCAAGAACTTCAGTTGTCAACTTGAGACCATAAATTGTGGCCTCGTAACCGCGTATTGAGAACGGTCTAATCGGTGGTGTGTCAACTATTGTGACAGGGACAACGGTTTCCTGTCCTGCAAATGGACTGTCAACATTGCCAACTGTCATGACCGCATGTGTCATTCCAGCCTTGTAACCGATGAAACCTTGTAGTTTTGCAGCTCCGTCTTTGTACTCAGGCCAATTCTTGATACGGGGCACGAATTTAGAAGCCCTACCTCGTGGTAAGTACGCTAGACTTCCACGCCTTGGTGCATTCTTCTTTCTGTGTGCCATTATTTACACCACTTTGGTGTACGTATCGAACGGCCGATAGACTGGCTATTCGTACTACGAGTAGCGCGCCAAGCGAGAGTTGGTTTTTAAAACTTACCTACTGACCAAGAAATACCTAGAAATGATTCTGCTCAGTTCGGGCGAGAATCTCATTTTGAAGGTCTTTTCCGATATTTACAAAATAATCGGAGTATCCAGCTACTCTAACAATGAGATTTAGATAGTTCTCTGGGTGTTGTTGAGCATCTCGAAGCGTTTCTGCTCTGATTACATTGAACTGAATATGATGCCCACCTAGTTTGAAGTATGTACGAACAAGGTCGGCAAGCTTTCGACGACCTTCTTGATCTACAAGAACATCTGGCATGAATTTCTGGTTTAGAAGCGTACCACCAGTCTTTGAATGGTCGATTTTTGCAACTGACTTGATGACTGCAGTTGGACCACTCTTATCTGCCCCATGACTTGGGGAGATACCATCAGAGAGGGGTGAACCTGCTTTTCTGCCGTCTGGAGTTGCTCCGGTTACCTGTCCAAAGTATACATGAACAGTAGTTGGAAGAAGGTTCACTCTATACTCTCCACCCTTGGTGTTGGGACGTCCATCGAGTGTGTCAAAGTAAGCTTCAAAGACTGATTGTGCAATCTCATCTGCAAAATCATCATCATTTCCATACTTTGGAGTCTTGTTTAACAATGTCATTCTCATTACTTCATCGTCTTCAAAATCAGTTTTTATTCCTTCAAGAAGCTCATTCATGGTGAACTTCTTCTTCTCAAAGACATGATACTTGATAGCTGAGAGTGAATCAGTAATAGTCCCCATTCCAACTCCTTGAATGTATGTTGAGTTGTAACGAGGTCCTCCATCATGGTAATCCTTACCTCTCTTGATACAATCATCAAAGAGGAGTGACATGAAGGGGGCAGGCATGTATTCTGCGTATAATCGCTCAATGATGTTATTGCCTTTAATCTTCAAATCAATGAAATGTTTGAGTTGTTCATTGTAAGCAGAGAAGAGTTCATCAAATGACTTGAATGATGTCACTTCACCTGTCTTGATTCCGACCTGTTTTCCAGTCTTAGGATCAATACCATTATTCAGTGTGATTTCCAATATTTTTGGCCAGTTACAATAACCCGTGAGAATACAGCTTTCTTTTCCAAATGCACTGATTGTCACACAACCACTAGGTCCACCAACTCTAGCATCTTCAATGGATTTTCCTGCTCGAAGGAACTCTTTGATTATAACATCGGTGTTGAACATGGATGGTTGACCTGTCCCTTCTTTTACCACATCAACTGCGCTTATGAGGAACCTGTCAGGATTTTCAGTACTCATCTGAATACAGACACTGGGTTGAATCAATTTCATCTCGTTACAGACTTCCAGAATCATGTATGAAACTTCATTGACCCCATCAGAACCATCGATCTTTAGTCCTCCAGTGTTAATGAGTGCGAAGTCCTGGTATGTACCACTCTGTTGCTCTGTAATGTCAACTTTGGGAGGTGCAGGTTGATTGTTGAACTTCACCCAGAAACATTGTAAGAGTTCTTTTGCAAAATCCATTGTGATCGTTTTTTCATCAAGTTCTTTCTGATAAAACGGATGAAGATGTTGATCTAGTCGTCCTGGATTGAAACTGTCCCAGATGTTCAATTCGATAATGACTCCTAGATGAACGAACCAGTAAGATTGTAGAGCCTCCCAGAAATTTCTTGGAGGATTAGCTGGAACCCGTTCGCATACTTCAGCTATTTTATCGAGTTCCTCTTTGCGTTTTGGGTCTGTTTCCGATTGGGCTAGCTCTCGTGCTTTGTCTGCATGACGTTTTGCAAAGGAAATAACTGCATTAGCAGCAATCTCCATTGATTTGAGTTCCTGTTCCTTTGAGTAAGCTTCTGAATCATTGTAATAATCTAATGAAGTGAGATGATTCTGGATATCTTCAATGAGGTCCAAAAGACCTCTTCGGTAGATCTTGTCATCAAGAATAGCATGTCCTGGTGCTCTCTGCTCCATGAACTCAGTATAAATTCCAGCGTTGAAAGCCGCCATCCACTCTTCAGACATAGACTGGAATACACGTTCTCGCATCGTTCGACCAGTCCAGAATGGGATTATCTCATCCTTGTAGGTGGTTCTTGTTTCATTGCTTACAAGGAATGGGGATCTTTCCCGTGAGTTAGCAATATCTAGGTCTTCTACAGTATGACTGCAGAGTTCAGGGTATGTGGGAGTGGCCCTCGGTGAGGAACCTCTTTCACCTACAATCAGTTCACCATCATTAATAGTGATAGTTTTGTTTTCTAAGATGTGCTTGAATGCAAGGGCTCGAGCTACGGGTGTTGATACATTATCAGCACCCCCACTCTGATAGAAATCTGTGAGAAGTTCAGCACGTTCAGTACAAATGTACGGCTTAGTAGTAACACTCTGGTTTCTCAAACGTTGAACGCGGTCTGGCAACATTGGATAATCCTCACCTTATTTCAGAACCTACATTGAGATTAATTTCATTCAGTGTCTTTAGTCTAAAAAGGTCGCGGATGTGTACGGATTATCGATCATAGCCAGATTTGGTGATGTTATCACCCATTGAGCTATTCAGGAGGCCTAGACTAACGAAGAGGGCTTCTTCTAGTCTAACAGTTTCAGTTCCTTGGCCTTCAATCGTATTTACCCAGAAGTCAACATGGTGTTTGATGTCTTCTTTCTCATTAGCACATAGCTCGGTAATCCCTCGTTCGGGACCACCAAAAATTGCTAACGCCGCTCTCGTATTTGAGATTGTAGAGGTAAGGTCATCTTCTAGGTTCTTGAAAGATGGAGCATTTTTTGAGAAACCAATACGAGTCATGCCTTCTGATTGCTTGAGAAGGTCCACTAATCCACCAACTCTACTCGCTTCATAGCCCCAGTACTCCTGCACATCAGACCTTTCTATTTCTTCAAGCACAATCTTTGGAGATTTCTTTGCCACTCTGAAGAGTGTTGGGTCTCGCTCACTTACGATTCCAGAATAATCGATTAACCTTTCAAATCCAAGGTCAATCTGATTAGGGCGTACTTGAACACCCCATCTTACAGATCCTTCTGATAAATCTGCTAATGATGACTGTAAGGGATGACTTCTGATTCGTAGTGGAGGGAGAGTCCCTGCATATTGTAGTGAGGGGGATTTGGGAAATATACGTCGCCGCAAGTATTGAGGTGTATCAAGATATCTCAGAATCCTCACAAGAAGGTCCGCATCTCTCATTTTTGATGGTGGTAGGTGACCAGTCTTGTACACGAACACCTCCTCAACGCGGAAAACTGCAATGGCACGTGCTATCCTTCCAGCTTTAGCTGTTTTTTTGCGAAGGTTGGTACTATCAGCAAGGCTTGTGTCAGGAAGTGCTACTTTCAGTGTCATTGTCATTACTCCTATAGATCCAGGGTGAAACAGAGCGTTGTTTTATCTGGTTGCTGGTCAATCTTCATGTCAGCATAAGTCATTGCTTTGACTTCAGTCCTTGTATCATGCTTCCCAAAGTTGATTGTTTCTCCAATTGCTCGACCCTTCAGCACATATCCTTCTGCATCCTTGGAGATTTCATCTACCTCAAATTTTGAGTAAAAGCGACTTGTAATATCAATGAGGGCAATAAGATGTCCAATCCATTCGACGAGGAGCTCCTCCATGTCATATCCACGGGTTTCAATTTCTACGGATTCAGTGGGTGTAACTGTGGATGAATCAAGTATAACCTCGAATGATGCTAGACCAGCCTCTTCGAAAGCAGTTTCCAGAGTAGGAGCCCAGCACTCGATGGTTATGTCTGCTGTGTGGTCATGGAATCTAAAGCCGCGCTCCATTATTTCAGTCTCCAAAGTCAACCACGACAAGAAGCTTAAAAGGCATTTCCAACGGTGGAAATCCTAAGCCGAGGTAGCCAAGCCTGGACAACGGCGCTGGTCTTGAAAATTGGAGTGTCATGCACTCCTTGACCAGGTCAACCAGTGTGTTATGCACTCATGAGTTCAAATCCCATCCTCGGCGCCATTTTCCTATCTCTTAAATTCTTTCTAGGTTTATTACATGTTTTTAGATTACTATACAGTGGCACTACACAAACTTGGTAGGAATATGCGATGACTAAGAAGAAAAGAAGGCGAGGAGATAGTCTGGTAAAGAAAGCATGGGACCATATTGCTGGTGGAGAAGGATATGATGCACGAGAGGTACTGTCTACACTTTACGACAAGTACCCAGATAGAGCAGACAAAGAAACTACTTTGATACTCATCTATAGTTTCGAAGTAGAAGGTCGTGTCTACAAAGCAGAGGATTGGACTCGTAACCTCTTGAAAAAGTACCCTGACTATATGGAGGCTTGGGAATTGCTTGCAAATCTTCTATCACACATGGAAGATCGCCAAGATGATTTACAGGAAGTTGTAAATCGTATGCTTGAACTTGATCCCAATTCAATATCTGCTCTACGTGCGCTTGCAAGTGGTCACTATAACAATGATGAATATGATGAAGCAATTAGAATCTATCAGGATATAGTGGATAGAAATCCTGACGATTCTCATTCATGGGATAATCTTGCACACACACTATGGTGGGCAAAGAGATACGATGAATCTCTGAAATGTTGGAAAAGGAAATTGAAACTAGAACCTGATGATTTTCGTGCAACAAGATGGGTTAAATCATTAGAAAAGCAATTCTCTACCAACGATTGAACAGCTCGAATCCCATCCTCGGCGCTATTTTCCTTTTGCCACATGGTATGTACTAATGTGCTATCAAGTCTAATATTTCCTTGATTATGATGGAAATTCCTGTCGATTCTTGGTATGATGCAATATTTCTACGTCACTCACATAGAAAGTATTCAGGTGGATTTCCCAATGATGATCTGATTTCTCGAATCGAGAGAGTTTGTGATGAATTCAGACCATTTCCTGGGGCTAGAGCAGTCTTGGTCAAAGACTCTGGAAAGGATGTTTTCAAGGGTGCAATCAGCGAGTTCTTCTACAAGGTCACAGAAACTCCATACTATATTGTGTTCATTGGAGATATGGGAATAGATAATGTTCAAGCTATCACTGGATATCTAGGAGAAGGAATCATCCTCGAAGCCACCGCTCTTGGTCTCAATACCTGCTGGGTTGGAGGGTTCTATAGAAAAGAAGGAGTCTTGAAACAGATTGATCTGCAAAACGACGAACAAATTTTGGCTATTACACCAATTGGCTACTCGAAAGATGAAGCAGATCGCGTAGGTGCATCTTCAAAACAGTATAGACGAAAGAGCCTTGAAAATCTCGTTTTGAGTGGAGATATCAGTAGCAATGAATGGATTGGAACTGCATTAGATGCTGTGAGGATTGCACCATCAGCTGGAAACAGACAGCCTTGGAGATTCAATATCAGGGATGATTCAATTATCGTATCCTCCAACAGCAAGAGAGAGGGATTCCGTGTTTCAAGGATGCTTGACTGTGGTATCGCAATGCTACACATTGAATTGGGTGTACGTAAAGTTGGAGTCACAGGTAGCTGGGAGTTTCTGAAGTATCCTGATGTCGGTAAGTTCCAAATCAGCTGAAGATTGATTTTGGAAGCACTGCTCTTACTCCTGGAGTGATATCAACAACTTGACTGATTCTCATATCAACAGCACAACTACAGAGAGCGTATGCCTCTTCTCGGATTAGTCCCTTTTCCACAACCAGCCAATCAATCATATCTCTTAGAGCAATCTTTACTGCATCATCAGTTGTGTTTCCCCAAGCAGTAGTCATGAAATATTCATCATTTTCGTATTGGGGTCGGTTTATTTTCTTGGTCTTGTTGACTACTAGTTTTATTGTGACATCAGCATCAATTTCTACTGCTGTACCACAGACCTCGCCATCACCTTGGACTGCATGAACATCACCAACACCGAATAGAGCTCCTTCAACAAAAACTGGTAGATAGACAATAGTGCCAACTGTACAAGCACGTGAATCCATATTGCCACCATATTCTTTTGGAATTAGAGTACCATGAGAGCCTTCAGCA
This sequence comes from Candidatus Thorarchaeota archaeon, assembly GCA_016840385.1. The sequence continues at coordinate 79,377 of JAEOSL010000001.1, forward strand.
GGTGCAACAATTAGTGTACCTGGAAAAGGATCTATAGGAATCTTCACTTTTTCACTAAAAATTGCCTTTCTGTCTTCAATAGGGATTATTCTAGTCCAAGGTTTAGGAAATTCTGAAGCAAGATAGCCAAAACCAGGAATTATACAACAAGAACCTTGTTTTGCGATATCAATATCTAAAATGTGAACTTCCAAAGTATCTCCAGGTTCTGCACTTTCAACAAACACTGGACCAGTAGCAGGATTTATTCTCTCCATATCAAAGTTGACTGGTAAATCCGTAGATTTCTGAATTGTCTGATTGAAAGCATCTCGGCATTCAAAGACAACTGTTTCTCCTGATTGAACTCTGAGAACAGGAGGATTGTTACGATCTGCCTTGAAAACTACATCCTTCATGCTTACGCGGTGAATCTTTCCATCATCCATTGTAATCACTGAAGATGAAAAAAACGGGTTGGTGTTAAATATTCCCAGAGTGATATTTCAAATCTCATTTCAGAATTAGCTTTTGTCACACTGTTTTATATGGAAATACAACAGAACATTTTATCATAAGAGTGATGAATTATCATGATTTCAAGAAGGACGCTAATTGTAATGGTAGCAGTTGGACTGCTACTTCTTGGAGCGACACCACGTTCAGTATCTGCAGATATAACAGGAAATACGTATAGTTTCCATGCAGTCTGGTTAGAACAGACCTATCAAGTTGATAATGCAATTGTGATGGATGAAATTATACAAGGCGATTTCCTTGTCAATATCTACAACATCACTCCAAGTGATTCGTATGAATATACTTTCACAGGATTGAATTATCATCCCTATGGATTTTCACCATACTATGACGAACAAAATGGCTCTGTTGCATTTCAAGATAACAAGGTTTACTTCGATCTCGATACGACAGATGTTGATGCGAACAATCTTACAGAAGACTATGATTTAGATATGTTCCCGTATTTCAGTGAACACCATCCCGGAAGCATGTTCTTTGTTAATCCAGTTTGGAGTACACACACTACAGATTGGACTACTGCTGTAGATGATGCAGAAGGTCAAGATGGTGTGACTGCTGTCACCGAGTCTGCAGGCGAAGGTAGCTTCTCATTTCAGATTATGATCGATATTGAGTTTAATCATACTGACTATAACTACATGAGTGGCACGTTGGCTATTACTTTCAGCACAGTCTATGACACAGATGGAGTTCTATCTACATGGTCCCTTCAGCGTGTGACATCCACGTCAAACGAAAACCATACTGTTGTTCAAACACAGAATCAGAGATTCTCACGCGGAGCAGGGGCTGTCGTTCTTGATCCTACAGTGAGTACAACCCTTGCACTAGTTGGAGTTGCGGGTGTTGGCGGCTTGATCGTGGGAGCTGTGATTGGTAAGAAATACTTGGGTTAATTTGGAATAAGAGGTGAGTTCATCCGAACTCGCCCTTTCTTTCTTTTTCACTGTTATATGGCGAATTAATGGAGATCCCATTATTTTTCATCAGACCACATATTGTCCCAGAATTCCTTTGGTGGATGCCGCAAATCAAAGTCGATTCGTGTGTCATGCATAACACGTGAGCAGTATTGGTCACCCTGAGCAATGGTATGCTCCATAGTCAACACAATACTCTCGTGATGATCCCTTGCACCCTCATAATCACCATAACAGCAGACATAGTACTTAATTTCTGAATCGGGAAGGTCATCAAGCGATTCCACCCAGAGGCAGTTGTCATTTCTAAACGCATACTTTCCATCTGCAATCATACCACGGACAACCACCCAGTCTGAGGGATTTTCCTCGTCAACTGCAGCTGTTCGTTCTGCAAGAAATGTTTCAAGATCCACAAATGGCTTCTCACGAGGTACTCTATCATAAATAACGAATTCAGTGAAGAAACGTTTCCACAGACTGATTGCCTCTTCACGTCCTACTGTTTCTATGAGAGTCAAGAGATTGTAGTATCGTGGGTATAGGAATGATTGGTGGTAGTTTCTGTTGACAACCACAATGTCTTCGTCCCATGCACTTTCATCAGAGAAGTCAAGCATTTGGAAGTAATAGTTCATTACAGCATTTATGAGACTAGGATAATCTGCTAGATTTTCGTACTCAGCAACTAAATCACTTAGATCCACACTATTCTCTTTGATGTAGTCTGTTTTTGTCAATTTTTGATACTGCTTCTCAAGATTCTTTGTAAAAGCATCAATATTGTCAGGAGGACGCTCGCGAAGGAAACCGAGTAGATAGTTCAACCGGTTCAGGACAAATTGTGGGGCTTGATCTTTAGGATTGATACCGACAGTTCCATCTAGCACATTTTCTTTGAATTCTCCTACTCTGTAGAATTTCATCTCTCTCTCTCCTAATCTCTACAACAAGATTAAGCTGAATTCACTCTATAATCATTCTATTCTACGCACCATTATGTGAGTTTCGCTCTCGAATCACTATCCAATATTTTTTTCAATAATTACAGTTGCTGTTCCATCTAACGAACTGAGTGGGTTATTTGTGACGTTATTACCAAGTTCATCAACAACATGCCACTTTGAATCCTTATCTTGATCATCAAATGGCCAATTCTCAAGAAGGACCTCCTTGATTGGTGTATCACTTGCTCCTTCAATGAAGTAGTCCTTTTGTTTACCAGCAATCTTTACAGTACGAGTAATAGTTCCAGTATAACCCGTAGTCCATTTTGTATGTGCTGGGATTCTAACAACTAGATTTGCCACTGAAACAATGAAAAATACAACTGAAATCCAGAACACCCATATGAATTGTGAATATGGAACTACAATCAAGCCAACTGGGGAGATTACTCCAAATTGGACCATGAGCAACAATACACTACTTAGAGTGAATGCAATCAGGGATAGGGGATTGATTTTTGTTTTTGCCAAAACACTCTCACCTAGAATCTTTGTCTACCATGATTCTATGAAATAATTTACATCTGAATGGATATAGTCTTTGGCAGAAACGTTAGAACACGTGTTCTAACAATAATATGAAAGATCACAATATTGAACTTAAGTTGCATTTCTGAGTGGGGCTCCAATTGGTGTGTGTATGCAGGAGCTGGTCACAATTCAAGTCAAACTACAAATTTCGGAGAAGATAGGGACCTTTGTCACTGAATCCAAGTCTTCGATAGTATTCTTTCACACCAATTCCACTGTTTACAATCAAATGGGATGCATCAAAATCAGCTCTCCCAATCTCTGATGCTGCAGAAATCATCTTCTCTCCCAGTCCAAGATGCTGCCAAGCATCAGTATCACGTTCACCGATATCAACCACTGGACCATACACTCTCAATTCTCGAATAATGAAGGATTTGTCTGTGATTTCAGGTCTGTGAGCCTGTTCACTGGGACGTCTGAGACGAATAAATCCAAAGAGCACATCCAAGTTAGAATCTTCATAGGAAAGAAAAACCTCAGTTCCGCCTGCAGCTTCATAGTCACGACGGATAAGTTGCATATTCTGAGGATCGACATCTAGTTTGGTACGCATCTGATAGTGACCTATCTCTCGGAACCGAATAGTTGGATTTCGTAGTCCTTCAGCAGTCATCCTTTGATGAACAAGTTCTCTCAGATTACCTTGGTTGAGACCTGCTTCTATCTGATGCAAGGGGATATCACGTTGCATTCGTTGAATCCTTACATATTCAGGCATCTTGTTTACAACAGAAGTTACGATCGAAACGACCTGTTCGTTCGTGAAGGGGGAGTATTTTCCAGCTTTCCACCATTCGTATAATTTGGTATTCTTAACAACCAGTGTTGGATAGACCTTTAGCATGTCTGGCCGAAATCGAGGATCTGAGAAGAGTTGTTCAAAGGTTGTAATGTCACTTTCAGGAGTAGCCCCAGGAAGACCTGGCATCATATGATAGCATACCTTGAGACCTGCATCACGGAGTAGCTTGGTTGCCTGTTCTGTGGCTTCAATTCCATGTCCTCGTTGAACTTTTTCAAGAATCTCATCAGAGAGGGTTTGCACACCAAGTTCTACACGGGTTGCTCCCATCTCAAGCATTGCATCAATGCTCTCTTGAGTGACCCAGTCAGGGCGAGTTTCAAAGGTAAGACCGACATTACGAACTTCAGCAGTTTCATTGATTCTCTTTGCTTCATCAAGAGTTGGACTGATTTTTCCATTCATTGCATCAAGACTGCCCTTTACGAAGAATTGTTGGTACTCTACAGGTTTTGAGCACCAATCACCACCCATGATGATCATCTCAACCTTGTTTATGCTGTGACCAATTGTTTTCAGCTGGGTTAGTCTACTATCTACCTGCCTGAAAGGATCAAAATCGTTCTGGATACCCCTCATTGTTGCAGGTTCATGACCAGTATAGCTCTGAGGAACTCCGAGATCGGGCCCACCAGGACAGTAAGCACATTTCCCATGGGGACATGCATGAGGTGTTGTCATAGCAGCAACTACTGCCACTCCAGAAATAGTTCGGACAGGACGTTTTTGCAGGAATGGTCGTAGAATCTCAGCCTCTTCTGGGATAGTAACCTGTAGAATATCAGCATTAGAAGGTGTCCGTTCGGCGTGATATTTTGCGCAAATCTTGTTCTTGATTTTGTTGACAGTCTTACGACTAAGAGGCTCATCTGAACTGAGGAGTGCCTCGACTATCTCTCTATAGAGGGCATAGTCGTCGGTAGGATCAGTCATATTATCTCAAAATCAACACGATTTGGTTTAATAGAATGCGGTTTGGTCCGATTATCTTTCAGGTGTTGTAGTCAAATCATCAATACTACAAGATTCGACCTCATTTTCAACGGAATCAGGTATTCTACCATCGACTATTGTTTCTATTCCAAATCTTTTGCATGTATCTTGCAAGGTGGAGATAGCCACTCTTGTCCATCCGGTGATGTCAATCTCTCCAGGACATGCTACTTCACGAACCATGATACTGAAGGGTTTGATATGTTCTGCAGTGAGAATCTTTGCAACATGAGAAAGAACTACTCTCCTGTCCTCGTTCAACGAGTGGGCATAAACAAGAATGAGTCTATCAACAGCATCGTTAGTTCCTATTGCTGACAAGGTCGTCAAAGCTGTTAGCCACAGTTCATAATCATCCGATTTTAGAAGGTCCTCACAGTAATCCATTAATTTTGGATCTTGTCGTCTTGCAAGCTCCGCAAGTGCTGGTCGTCGTAGGACTAAGTGGACTTTTTCATCAAAAATTAAATCCCACAGCCGCGCACTATCGATGTCTACATGTAAAGGGGTATGGTCTTCACTAATGGAAGGCCTCGATAGTAGACGCAGCTGTGGTTGGGTCATGTAAAATCGTGGGCGTTACTGGATTTAAGGTCGTCATGCATTGTGGCTGATGTAAATGCTGCTCGGAACATCATATATGCTAAACAAACCAAGCCCAGTGCCGTTTCTGGACGTACAACCTGATATTCAAGTTTGTACAGCTAACAATAAACGGTCATGTAAAGGGTTCTTTATTAGCTACACGAAACCTAGACAATTCTGGACATCGATGAGACCCGCAGTTGAATAAAGACCATTCTTGTATGAGCTTATTAGCTCCCAGCAAGACCCACTTCCGAACCTGAATGTTGACCAACAGAGCTTACAGGTATGAACTGGACCCCAATAACATCCAGAGGTCATCCCTTGCTCAACATGCAGGAGTAGCTCGTTTTGCCTACAACTGGGGTCTCGATCAACGCATCAATCAGTACAAGAACAACCAGGGTGACGACCGGTTCACTGATGCCATGAAGCAGCACAAGCTCCTCAACTCCTTGAAGAAGAGCGATTTCCCATGGATGTACGAAACCTCTAAGTGTGCACCTCAGGAGGCCCTGAGAGATCTCCATCGAGCCTTCCAAAACTTCTATCATGGAATGAAGAAGGGACAGAAGATAGGATTCCCATGCTTCAAAAGGAGGGGCGTCAGGGACAGCTTCAGACTGACTGGGACCATCAGGTTCCACAAGAGGGCAATCCAGCTCCCACGGATTGGAAAGGTTCGTATCAAGGAGAAGAGGAAGAGCTACTACAGTGGAAAAATCCTCTCAGTCACTGTGCGCCGCCGTGCCAACAGATGGTTTGTTTCTGTTACTGTGGAGGAGGTCATCCTTGATCCTCAACCCGTGATAGGAGCGCCAGTGGGAGTAGATTTGGGTGTGAAGACCCTTGCTACACTGAGTGATGGGACTGCCTTTGCAAACCCACAGGCTCTGGGAAGACGACTGAGAAAAGTAAGAAAACTAAACAAATCGTTATCAAGAAAGAGGAAGGGAAGTAAGAACAGCGAGAAAGCTAAGCTCAGACTAGCAAAGCTGTACCTGAGGGTCTTCAATATCCGACAGGACACACTGCATAAGCTTACGACCTACCTTGCCAAGAGCCACAGCAAGGTAGTAATCGAGGACCTGCTTGTGTCAGGGATGTTGAAGAATCGAAGGCTTGCAAGAGCCATTGCTGATGTGGGGTTCAACGAGTTTAGACGACAATTGGAGTACAAGTGCCAATGGTATGGTTCTGAACTTGTCATTACTTCGCGAACATTTCCCTCATCGAAGCTGTGTTCACGATGTGAGCACAGAAAGAAGGAGCTCTCTCTATCAGAGAGGGAGTATCATTGTGACCAGTGTGGACTAGTAATCGATAGGGATTTGAATGCTGCACTGAACTTGGTCGCCGTCAGTTTGCCGGAGACACAAAACGCCTGCGGAGAGGAAGTAAGACAGAGCAGATCTTCTGAGATTTGCAATGCAACCTCTATGAAACAGGAACCGAACATCATCCCAGACTGATGTCAGGGAATGTCTAGGTATCGGAGAACGGTGTCAATTGGATACCTTTTTATGATAACTTTTCAGAATTACGGGTAAGACAAGGTGAAATTACAATGCCTGGTTCACACGGTTCACTAACAAAAGCTGGTAAAGTCCGCGAGTCAACTCCAAAGGTAAAAGGTCGTGAGAGGCACTCACCAATTCCTCGTGTACGAAATAAGAGGAACTTCGTTAAACGCGTTATTAAAGGACAGGTCATAGGAGTTAGAAAATAACTTACATTTCAGCACTCTTTCTTCATTCCCACCGCATCGCGATGATACTTTCCAAAATTAGTGAGTCCTGCTAATTGCGCTCCAGTGAATACTGGACCATCTGTACAGACTAGTTGTCCTGTTGGGTCCATAGCGCAGGTTCCACAGATACCACATCCACACTTCATGAATCGTTCAAGTGAGGCTTGGAACTGTATCTTATTCCTCATAGCAATATCATGAAGCCCCGCCATCATCACCTCAGGCCCACAAGTGTACATTGTATCGAATTTGTTTACATCCAGTAGTTCTGCAACAGCACCATTTGCAAATCCTCTGAACCCTAAGGAGCCATCATCAGTCGCAATCTCAATTTTGAGATTAGAATACTTGACATTTTCAAACTCTTTAAGGTAGATTAGCTCATTCTTCGTCTTCGCAGCGATAACAAAAGTAACTTCTGAACCTCTACCCAGAAGATCGTAGACAAGCGGTTTCACTGCAGCTACACCTACACCTCCCCCAACAACTAAAGCTCTTTTACTATCCATACTGAATGGAGTTCCAAAGGGTCCTCGGATGCCAATCCAATCACCTTTGGACATTGAAACGAGTCTCTGTGTTGTTTCTCCATTTAATTGTACAGTAATTCCCATCTCGGGAGAATCCCATGAAGATATACCCATTGGAATCTCATCCACATCGGGTACCCAGACCATGACGAATTGTCCTGGTTGAAACTCAATCGGTTTTTTCAAAGAAAATTGTAGCGTCTTTGAGTAAGGAGTTTCAGTGATTACCTTGGATATCTGCACAGACTCGAGATTGCCCACGAGTTCATTCATATTCATTATTTGATACCTCCTGCAGCACCAATAATCTCATCTATGTTGTTGTGACCTTGCTTTTTAAGGTAAGTATGTACACCTTTTTTGATCTTCGAGAATACTTTGATATCTTCCATCACAGCGGTCCCGATTTGAATCGCACTGGCTCCTGCAAGATGCATCTCAACTGCATCCTTCCAAGTTGAAACTCCTCCAACTCCAATGATTGGGATTGTTAGAGCATTATGGAGATCATAAACACATCGCACTGCGATTGGAAAGATTGGTGGACCTGAAAGTCCACCTGTACGGTTACCTAGGACTGGGCATTGCTGAAAGATATCGATCTTCATCGCACGAACTGTGTTTATTGCGACAATAGCATCAGCACCTGCATCTTGAGCTGCTTTGCCTACTGAAACATAATCAGTTGCATTTGGTGTTAGTTTGGCAAATACAGGAAGGTCAACTACATCTTTTACAGCTTGTACATATTCGGCTGTGACCGTAGGGCTGTGGGAGATTTGGCTGATCTCAGCATGTGGACAGGAGAGATTCAATTCGATAGCTGATGGACCTAGTGCGACAGCTTTCTCTGCAACAATGGCAATTTCCTTCGGACTATCAGCAAAAATACTCATGACTACTGGGACCTTTGCCTCTTTGAGTATCTGCATCTCCTCTTCAAAGGCATCAATTCCAGGATTTGTTAGACCGACTGCATTCAAGAGACCTCCATGGGAGGTTGCAAGAACAGGACCATGGTGGCCTTTTCGTGGGTGCAGTCCAATAGATTTAGTGACCACAGCATCTGCTCCTGCGTTCAAAGCTCGAAGCATAGTGGAAGCAGTAACACCCAAAACGCCTGATGCTAACCAATATCCCTGAATCTTCACTTAGTCACCCAGTTTTGGGATGGATAATCTTCTGTAATAAGCTAGTTGGCAAGACTTATCCGCAATACTGTTACTCAACGATTCTATCTAGCATTGGATGGAATCACTATGCCAGTCTATCTCGCACTATCAGCATTCGGAACCTTCGTACTTGATGAGAAAAACGAAGTTGTAGCAAAGCATGTCGTCTATCCAGATGTAGGATTGGCAGTTTCTAGCCTCTTTGCGATAGGTGAGGGTGAAGCAACCCCCGTTACCGACGCAATTGCAGCTGAGATTGAGAAACTGGGCGAAACGGAAGTGTTCGTAGAAGAACAGATGCTAGCTCGCACCTTCTCCAAATTTGGAAATCTAACCGTCACGATCAGTGCGAATAAGATAGCCAAATGGTTTAGAGAGAACCTAGATGATTATCTCACAAAACTTGGTGTCACTAAAACTCCAGAAGAAATCATCTCATTCCGACGAGATGTTGCCATTAGACTCTCAAAGGCAAAAGTAAGTGCTGCAAGTGGAGAGAAAGATCTACTTGTAAAGAATGCAATCGATGCCATTGATGAAGTTGATAAATCGATTAACGTACTCGTGATGAGACTGCGTGAATGGTATTCGGTTCATCAACCATCACTAAGCAGACTTGTAGAAGACCAAGACCAGTATGCTAGAATTCTCAAAGAAACTAATGGCAAAGAGAGCATGACGAAGGATATGTTAGTGTCAGCAGGTGTTCCTGAAACCACTATCGAATTGGTCATGAATGCGATTCTTGGTGATATAGGAGCTGAACTACGCGATATTGACCTAAACATCATCAAAGTTCTCGCAATTTCTGTTGATAACATGTACAGTACAAGAAAAGAACTCGAAGATTATGTAGCGACTGTGATGGATGAAATATCACCAAATGTTACTGCACTAGTTGGACCACTTGTTGGAGCACGATTGATTAGCCTAGCAGGTTCTCTGGAAGACCTAGCCCGTAAACCATCAAGTACTGTTCAAGTGTTTGGAGCTGAGAAAGCGCTATTCAGGGCTATCAAGACTGGGGCCGACCCTCCAAAACATGGAATCATCTACCGTGTTTCAGAGATCAATTCTGCACCCTACTGGCAGAGAGGAAAGATTGCTCGAGCACTAGCAGGAAAATTATCAATAGCAGCTCGAATAGATGCCTATTCTGATAGGAACATCGGAGCATCCCTCAGAGAAGATTTCTTGAAACGTGTAGAGCAGATACGGACACAAAATCCAACCGCACCTCCACCCAAGCCACCTAAACCCAGACCAGTGGAAAGGAAAAGGCAACCACGAAGAGATTACCCACCAAGGGATCGTAAACGTGACAATAGTAGACGAGGAGGAAGAAGATAATGGCACAGGTTGAACGCTCCAAATTCTCTGGCGTTTACACAGTAATTGATAGAGATCAGAAATCAATAGCCACCAAATCACTTGTACCAGGAACCAGTGTCTATGGAGAAAAGTTGATCAAAATAGGGGACGATGAATTCCGACTTTGGACACCAAGAAGGTCCAAGCTCTCTGCAGCAATCAAGCGAGGGTTGACAGAAATGCCAATCCAACCAGGTTCAAAGGTTTTGTACCTTGGCGCTGCATCAGGTACTACAGTAAGTCATTGTTCAGATATCGTTGGGTCAAATGGTTTAGTATATGGCGTAGAATTTTCCCAACGGACTGTGAGGGATTTAGTTCAGCTTGCTGTTGCCCGACCCAATATACTTCCAATCCTAGATGATGCTAGACATCCCGCTCGATATACACCATTGGTATCTGGGCCAATAGAAGTGGTCTATCAAGATGTAGCACAACCAGATCAAGCTAGCATTCTATATGAAAATCTGAAGACCTTCTGTTCTTTTGGTGCTTGGGGAATGTTAGCGATTAAAGCAAGAAGTATTGATTCGACAGGAAATCTTGATGAAATCTATAGTAGAGAAATAGCATTGCTAGACAACAAAGGTCTAGAGATAGTTGAGAATATCAACCTCGATCCCTTGGAGAAGGACCATCGATTCATTGTTTGTCGAGTTACGGAGGATATGACGTGAACTCCAAAATAGACAAGCTGATTGAACATGATATAGATACCCTAAATGACCACCTACCACGCGCGAGAATCCGTCTTACAGATATTCTCAAGGAAGAAGATCCACATTTCATGACACGTTCTGGTGAGAAATCAGTCTTTAAAGCAGAAGAACTAGAGTGGCTAAACAAAGAGATACCAAAGCAATTTCACAGTGCTATTAGACTTCCAATTGTTCTACTAAGACGTCTTGACTACGGACAAGGGATTCACTCGGTATCTGGAAACAAGACCGAGTTATTTATGATTCATAAAATCCTAGGATATGATGACCTAGCATGGGATAATTTTGCGACTTGGAAATCAGTTGAGCAGCTTGCAAGACCACAAGTACAGATTATCAGACAGAAGATGCCATCCACAACAAGTCTTGGAATCGTTCTTACTACCTCAAGAGATTCAAAAAGAAGCAATTCTTCGAAAGGCTAATTGCAAGATTTCACTATTAGATATCGTTGATTGTTAGTTGGACAAACTTAGACATTACGTCGAAGCAGTCCGCCCACCAACGACAGTGGACTTCATAGATTGAACATCCATAATATTGCGTGCGGCATTCACATCGGCATGAAAGTGTTCATCGCACTTCTCACAGTAGAAATACTCGCCACCTTTTCTCTCAATAGTAGAGATTTCATCCTCTACCCGTACACCTCGTTCTCCGCACACATGGCAAGTTTGTGAGGTCCATGCTGGATTCACAAGCCAAATACCTCCATTCCGATGACCAAGAGCTTCTCGCCTATAGCGAACTCCTTCTATCATCTTCGACCATAGATTGGTGGAGAGGTTCCAGCTATGCCGACCCATACCCCCCTTTCCCTGAAATGAACGAAGGTCTTCAAAATAGATGGTCTTTACACCATGCTGTTCACAGAACCACACAGTTTCAGCGGCAACCTGATGGGAGATTTCTTTGTCTAAGCGACGGACTTTAAGCCATACTGACTCCAGTTCTCTCTCTTTCTTGAGGATAATAGATGGAGGTTGCTGCTTAGCATGTTTCTTCTCCCAGTTGTTCCGCTTAAGTGCTATTTCTGACATCAAGACACGGGTCTGTTGTCTCAGTTTCTCTCGTTTGTTGAATAATTTTTGTTTCCCAATCATAGTTTCCTTGTAGGTGTTATCTCCATTCTTGACAGATACTACCATTGAGTGTCTTAGTCCTCTATCCACTCCGCCCAACCTCTTTCGTCTTGGAATGGCAGCGAGTGAACTCTTGAGCATCTCATCATCAGGAGACATAAATGGGATATGAAGAGTGACCTTCTTCCTTTCAATCTTAATCACAGGGGGTGCAGATCTTCGTGACTTCTTCAGGTCGTGAATTTTCTTTTTCAAATCGTTATATGGAAAATCGTTTTTCTCATGTTGTGCTCGTTGGTTTACTAGTTCACGAGATAACTTCTGAAGTCTGATAGTGTTCTCAAGTTGTTGGCTCATATCTTCGAAACGAGCTGCTCGATATTCCAATTGTATTGCTCGTTGGATTTGTCCCTTTGCTCTTGCTTCCTTTGCCTTTCTTCTTGCTCGTTTTGCTTTTTTTGGAAACCAGTTCAGAAATCGCAATCGTACTGTCTGACTCTTGTACGGAGAGGGGGTATCAAGTTCATGTCCAACAATACCAGGAGGAGTCTTGATATAGAGAATAATCTCGTCATCTCGTTCGGAATCTTGTCGGAACCAGTATCCTTGACCAGTAGTATTCTCAGTAGATGCTGCAAAATCGACTGTGTCTTTCTTAAAAGTTGGAGTGACAAAGGGGAATCCTGTCTTTGACCACTCTTCAACTTGATCAATGATTAGGGTCTGTGTTCTCAGTCTATCTGGAGATTTGGTTTCCAATAGCTCACGGGTACTCTTTCTTCTCTCACCTTCTTCCAGTGGATTCTCTTCACGAACTTTGTTTCTCAATACACGCCGTACTTGTCGACATGCTGAGAGGGCATAATGGTATGATCCATTAGATTTCTTCTGAATGGTATCCTTTACTTTTCGAATGAGGTCTGATGGAATCCGTTTGTTAGTCATAAGTCGCAAAAGCTGCTTTTCATCAGAAGCTAGAATGTTCAAGAGGGAATTGACAAGACTCCGACGAGTATACGTTGCATAGATTATCCTAGCGGCAGTTTCAAGAGCGTTACGGTATAGTCGCTCATACACAAGCTGGCCAAATTCGTTATCATATTTCCACTTGAGCCGTGATTCTTTTCGGAGAATGTTGTATAACATGCCTCTTGAGTCTTCCAAATCCTTTCCTAAAATATCGAAGTATGATGCATCAGAAAACACTCGTTCTAGAATCAAGTTCACTGCTGCACGATATTTTCTGAAACTCTGAATGATAACAAAGAGATCCAAATTATTACATTTACGACCACTAAGTCTATGGAGCTTATCAAGTTGAAATATGGGATTTGATGGATTCCTACCCAGTCCTTTTCGAGCTACAGTTCTTGAATACGAATTCAAGGTGAACCTTTGGATAAGAGGTGTCGATGATGGGTAAAAGCGTTTATCGTCCATTGTTAGTTGCCCTGTTCTTACTGTAGTAAAATCCAGTTGCTCGCGGGGACGACGCCGCGAAGAATCATCCTTCATCGACACTTCACCAAATTAGCTATTTCTTTTCAGGGTATATAAGCCCATACTACGTATGGGCTAAAGCGTTTACCAGATTTAAAATTTAGATGATTATTTGAAATTCTATTTCCATTCTATTCATCTAATTAACCTATTTTAGAAAGTAATAGGAAAATTTACACCCGTAAAATACAAAATTAAATATGGAGATGATATATCTAATGGGTGATGACTCGCTCGAGAGGACGACCTGTTATTCCGATTCCAGTACATCCAGAGCGAGTGCTATCAAGAGCGATAAAGGCGGGTCTCTCAGTAACGATAGAACTTCAAAGAAATATCAAGAACAAAACTTCACAGAAATACTATGAACGGTCTCGTGAACGTTGGAGTATAAGACAACAGGTCTATCAGCTCACCAAAGAGCGAGGTGCTCCTGATTTTTCTCATATAAGTAAAGCAGAACCTCCTACTAGAGATGACGTGAAACTGATGTTCTATGAGAAGGCTGCTGAGTATGGTTTTACAGAAACCCAGCGACAGAAGAAATTAGCTGATACTGTAGATCCAGTCAACCAGAGATTCAACGCCGGTGGTAGTGTTGTTCGAGAGAATTCCGAGATTATGTTTCCCCATCCTGACCCTGAAGACTTTGGAACGTATTCCAGACGTGTAGGGAAGACAAGAAAAAAGTTCAGACGTGCGGGATATGAGGGGTCATCCTTTGGACCAAGAGTCATCTTAGCTCATCCTGACCTTCCTTCTCTGGATTTTGGAGATGCAATTCGAAGTCATAATGAGTATCTAGCAACCTTCTGTGCTATTCATGATGTTTCGGTAAGAGAAACTACTCGATATAGCCAGCTCTTCTTCTTGCTCGCACGTCCCTATCTCGAATATTTCTATTCAGAGTTCTCCTGTGGAAAATCTAACTTTCAGAAAGGAGTGAACTGGGCGCTTCGACAGGTCAAGGAATTGATCCGTGAAGCTGGGTATCAACCTACTATCTATGAGAAGAAGACTGTTACACGTCAACTTGAGTTTGAAAAGGGAAACAAACAGAATCGGAACCATGAGAATTGGACTTTCTTCAAAAAAATGGAGGAGGACGCAAGGTCTCTCTATGGTGAGAAGAGCCCAGCAGTCATGAACATGATGCGGTTACGAGGAGAACTCGGAGAAGGAAAAATCCGACCTCGACAAGAAGTTAGTTCGCTATTTACTATAGATGATGTAGAACACATCAGGAACAAGATAGCAAGAAAGGCTCGAATTGCTGGGTCTACTATGCACAAGAGAATCGCAGACCTCTTTCCCAGTCCCTGGCACGTGAATGACATCATCCTCTCGGGAGATAGGTATACTCGGACATCAGAATACCTTATTCTCACAGAAGTACCCATTGAAACTGAATACGGAGCTGGAAAGATAGACCTTCTGCTCTGTGTACGCACAGTCAGTAAGGATGGAAAACAGGTCTTCTGGATGCCTGTCTTCATCCTTGAGATAAAGACTCGATTGGGACAGAGCATGTACGTGGATGCAGACCACAAGGAGTCAGAGGTCAGGTCGGAGGCCAATCAGCGAGTTGTTTCAAACTTCCCACTGAGTGACCAGCCGCTCAGCGATGACCGTTGGAGTGAGATTGTCCAGTCAACGCCTACTAAATCAGCTCGGGAGCAGTTGACTGTCTACAGTCAAGCACTCATAGAGAACTATGCTACAGTAACAGAGGAGGAACTTGGTCCAATCCTAAGAGGTGTTGTTGCCATCGAGTCTTCTTCGGACATCAATGAGATTCGGTCGATTATTGAGCGGCTCGTCATTCACGGGTATGAGAATGTGAAGGACCGAGTGCGAACTATCAAACGAACTGTCTTTACTCCATCACAGGATATCGATTCTCGTATCACGCTGGTCATTGATGAACAACCAGGACCGAAGAAACCAACAGATGAATCCATTGAGACTCCTTGGAGTCCACCATATTCCCCATTCAAGACCAATAAGAACACAGAGGGAGAGTTTCTCCTCTATCTTGCAGGTCATTCTCCTACATCTGCTGGACAGTCTGCTGCATGGAATGCTAGATACTACCATGGTCTCCAGATGGTCTATGAGATGAACAAGAAGCAGAAAGATACCAAGTTTGTCTGGATCGACTTGGCAAGTCAGTTCAATGAACCTCGCCTTGCAGAGGCACGTCTTCGCCTGCGACCTCGTGGATATTCCAATGAAGAAACCGCTAAGGTCCAGCCAGATCACATTCGAGAGTTCTTTGAGAGTATTGGAGTCACCGGATATCTGGATGAAATCATGTCCTATCTGTACCATGATGGGGCGCTACCGTCCTTCAATTTGAAGACAAGAAAGAGGAAACAGGTTATCATCATCAGTGGTGCAGACACCCTCCGTGATGCAACACCATCATCTCATAGAGAGAAGTTCTCTGTGTTGATTGAACACCTGATAAGCAGCTTTCCAGTTGACAGCAAAACTACTATTGTATGGTTTGATTCACCTGTTCCCTCAGTTGAGAAGTCTATCCCCTACTCCACAAGAGCTCTACTCCCCTATTATGACACGTCACCTCTTGGGACAGTTGTGACTGAGATTATCTGGAATCTCCCAGTAGCACCAAAAGGTGTGATTCAACCTGACAAATGGAGTCTTCCAACCATTGCCGATGCACCCATGCATGATGACATCAGAGTCATTGTTCGTCATAGTCCAGATGAGTTCCACACAGAACTTACCCATGTGCCCTTTCTACAAGGATGGTCAAAACGATTCCGGAATAAAGGGTCTGGACAAGTCGTTCACGAGTACGACATAGATGACATAGTTCCTGAGAAGAAGACCCGAAACCGTATGAGGCTTCTCTCCCTGACTCTGCTTCCTTGGCTAGTACGCTTGTGGCCGCAGGAAACTTTGACTGGTGATTCTGATGAAACCTTACACGCCCAAGTCAGGCAAGTTGATGAGCAGTACCGTGGTGGGTCTGAGTCACTACCTATTACGAAGACAGTACTAACTACCCCACCATGCACCCCACCACGATTGCTAGACCTAGTTAGATTCAAGCTCCCTGCAACCATGAGTGGGTTATCCTATCAAACACTGTCTATGAGTAAGATTAACGCCCAGCGGCTCTACAGGTCCCCACGGAAATTGCAGACCAAGCTGCTTCAGAAGGTTTCAGAAGACATAGCTGTGCCGCAAGTAGAAGCACTTCCTACTGAAGTTGAGGAAGACCAAGACTGGGTGTTCGGTGTCACGTTCCGGAGTGAGGACCAAGACCTACGATCATGGTGGTTGGTGACTCAAGACCCAGCACATCCCGCAAGAATGCTGGTGGGCTGCTTCACTGGCCGGTCTCCCGACAAGGATGGCTTTCTCTGGGCTGAAACCAGGCACAAGTTAGTGACCCAGGCCAACTTGGAAGAGATTCTAGGATTTCCCCAGACCATGATGATCGGGAGAACAGCAGGGGATACAATGGAGTACTGGAGTTCTGAAAATGATGATGCACCAGTCTATTCGGGAACCCTCGAATTCAAGAGCTATGGGCGATTATCTAGAGGACATCTTCGTGCTCTGCGTTCAAGCCTGTCAGAAGAACCGCTTAATGGACCTTCACATGACGTACGACCATCAGAGGACTTCTATAGGAGGACAGTAGATGCCCTGAAGAGGCATCTTGCAGCAGTTTCCAGTCCAACCCCAGTCAGTGTACACTTGGATATGGACAAGAAAGAGGGAGTGTGCACAGTCCTCTTCAAGAATGAAGACGAGGTCATTCAGGAAGTCACAGTCATATATACTGCGGATCTTATCTCAACTCTTAGAAGACCCATGACCAGTGCAGGACCACTATTCACTGATTCGGGAGAGTATGTGACATGGAGTGTCTTCGAGGATATTGAATATGGAGAGCTTGACTTCATCAGTAATTATATCACCTACACCGCAGCACGAAAGGCTCCAGAGGAACTCCCAAAGAAGCTTGCACAGTTCTTTGAGGAAGCCATAGACCTCACTGTGAGTATCTCCCATGATGTATCAGTCTGCCCAATTGTTCAGAGTGAAGAGGAAACGGAACATGGAACCTGTTGGAAGATTGACCTTCCATCAGAATGTCCAGACCATATCAGGGAACAACTAGGTAGATCCATGACAGGAGAAGAAGTGAATGGTTTCCTTTCCCCCGGGAAGTACTACACTAGTGGAAGACTCTATACCTTTGACTTCATTGTGCCCAAGGTCTCTGAACAGGACGAGAGTATTGTCTTTCACGAGGAACGGTATATTCGGATATTCTTACGTAGTCAGAACCTGAACTTGAGAAAGCTACCATCGGGGACCTATTTGCTTGTTGAGGAGCAGCAATGGCTAGTGTCCATTGGTTGGGAGGACCAGTATTTCGAGTGGACTGCTCAGTCTCTTGTGTCAGGACTTCCCTTCAGAGGGAACAACCAGAAGGTTGAACTCACTCACGGAAGGGGAAAAGAAAAAGAGTGTGAGTACCTCATGGAGGTCATTACCTCCCAGATTCCCTGGAAGCAGATTCAGGACTATTCGAAGGTGCGAGAACAGGTTTTCTCAGGATTGGAGGATCGAGGGTATACTGAAACAAGTCCAACGTGCGAGCTTAAGATTATCTCCCAGACAGAGAGTGAGTTTGTATATGGTATCTATCTTACTGCTGAGTTGCAGGATACACTCCTCAGTCAGTATAGCATTGTGGTAGATGAGCCGATAACAGCAGAAGGTATCATCGATGGTCTTTCACAGAGCTTGACTGAGGGAGATTTGAGGTCCTACAATATTGTGGGTGAGGAGCGGTTTCTTGCAGAGCTTGAAGCATGGTTACAGAAATACGCACTGGATCCTGAGGGAGGTGATGAATCCCCGGAAGCTTGGACCGTGACGCTCTCGGTAGAACAGGAGATAGAAGGGATCCAGTGGACAGCTCAACAGGGAAAGAGTGGACCATACAAGAGTGGCACTCTCTGGCTAACCCATGAAGAATTGTGTCAGCAAGGACAGGAGGCTGCCTGTGAAGAAGTAAGGAGCTTGGTTGAGATAGAGGTGGTCCCACATCTGGAAGAGATAGACGATCTGGATGAGGTGTTTGACGAACAGATCCCTACTGTGATAGCAGAGATATTTCAACGAACCCGCGAACCTACCGAGTCCGAAGAGCAGCAGCTCTGAAACCGTAGACTCTTCCCTTCGATTTTGTATTATTTTTTCCACTGTAGATATCCTGAAAAGGGTTTAACACTGATTTAATGATGGTCGAAGAGATTGACAAAAGCAAGAACCCTACTCACACAAGAACTCATCTCACAGTTAGATGAGGCTGGGTTTAGTCTATCTTCGCAGTGCGATGTGAGACCAAGTTGTTTTGATCTAGTTGCCCGAAAGGGAGAACAACTTCTCTTAGTCAAGGTACTATCGAACATTGATGCTCTAACAAAGGAAGATGCAGACGCACTCCAACTTGTAGCACATTTCTTTCATGCCACACCATTGATTGTTGGACATAAAACACGAAAGGGAGAGCTTGACTCAGGTGTTGTCTACAAGCGACATGGTGTATCAACCATAGCACCACGAAGTTTTCAGAGCATGATTATTGAAGAGAGAATGCCTCGAGAATTCGCACAGAGAGGTGGAAGACTCGTAGCAATAGATGGAGCTAAACTACGAGAGGCAAGATTAGAGCAACAGATGTCAACAGGAGATCTGGCAGACTGTATCCAAGTATCGGCAAGGGCTGTTCTGGCCTATGAGAAGGATGAGATGGATGTCAGTGTTGATGTTGCTGAACGTCTTGAGAAAGTGCTTGAAACTGATTTGATGATACCTATCGACCTTCTTCAGGAACGTGCTGAACTTCCTACTATGCAACATGGAACTCCAACTGAGGTTCTAGAAGTGCGGGTCGATGAGTTCTTTGCTCGGTTAGGCATGAAAGTTCTTTGGACAGATCGTGCACCATTTCATGTAGCTGCAAAGGAAAAGGATGCACCATTAATCTCAGGTGTTGGCTCACTCAAGAGCTGGAGCCTGAAGAAACGCATGGAGATCCTCAAGAGTGTATCCAAGGTTGCAGAGTCTGATGCGGTAATCATTGTAGAAGAAGGACAGAGTGAGGAAAATGTAGCTGACCTTCCTGTCATTAGACAACTTGAGTTAGATGAGATTGATAAACCACGAGAACTCAAGAAGATAATTGAGGAACGGTCTGGGGATTAGTTTTAGAACGAGTCTAATTTTGTTTGGTCAGTTGATTCTTCGGCAACAATTCTTCTCACAGATTCCCAACTTTTTCGGATGATTGGAGGTAGTTTCTCTCCATTTCTGACAAGGTTCTTCACAAACTTGACTGTTTTAGGATCGTTTGGATAACCAGACCCAAAATCACCATACTTCTGGTGAAATCTCTCAATTGCCAAGTCACGTTCTACCTTAGCGATAATTGAGGCTGCGGAAACCACTGGATATTTTGCATCCGCCTTATGTTCTGACACTATTTTTGCACCTTTCGAAGCAATTCCACTTAATTCTCCAATCTTTGATCCGAATCGTTCTGCTATTACATCTGCAGCATCCAGATAGATTTCCTTTGGATTCAGTGCCTTTGCAATAGAAGCAAACTCAGTAACTTCAATCTCGTTCAGGGTAGTTCTCTTTCTTAATCGGTCAATGTCAGCAGCAGAAACAGTGCGAATCTCAATCTTTGCAGTAATCTTCTCTATCTGTGCCTTTAGTACCAGACGACGTTTGTGTGTGAGAGTTTTGGAATCCTTGGCTCCAATCTTAACTAGTTCCTGAAGTCTATCTGAATCAACCAAGATTCCACAAATTACCATAGGACCTATCATTGGACCTCTTCCAGCTTCGTCTACACCTGCTATACCACGAAGATTGGTCATACATCATTAGGAATGGTTGGACCTTATTACAACTACGGATGAAACGATGATTGGTAAGAGAAAGTGGTGGGGACGGGGAGATTTGAACTCCCGATCGACGAGTGTCTTCGGTGACAACGGTCAGATTTTGACCCCGTGTCTTCTAGGCTCGAAATGAGCCCAGATCTGGAGCCCGTTACCATACCGGACTAGGCCACGTCCCCATGGCCAAGAGAAAATCATAGGAGTTGGGTTAAGAAGTTTTTGCAATTGCATCAAAAAACACGAGTGATGTAATCTCATGAACTTCCGTCTGCTCTAGTTTGTTTTGTACTTCTCAGTGCCTAATAAATAACCCAGCAATTTGTTGTTGATTTTACTGATTCTTGCAGGAATTTGATAATTCTAGCTATTAGATATGCCACACTCCAAGAAGATGGCAACTACTATCCAGTTACTGAATGGTATGTTGAGTGTGATGAAAAAAATGTGTCCTGATGCAACCCCGGGTGTACCAACACCTTGGTAATTACCAAGGTAATGATGATTTTGAAAATTATCCTATCATATTGATCTTCGTAGAAATTGTCCCACCTTAGGGACAATACTGTTTCTTTTTCTATTCAAATAACTCGGTAGACTTGAATGAACAATTCTAAAAGGAAAACTCTCTTCATTGAAATATATCCCTCTGGGGTGCACACCTAATTGCCAATATTTGATAGTTTCAATGTTAGTTTTTGGACAAAGGATCATAACGGTAATGGATTACTTCGAATAACTAAGAATGGTATGCAAATAGAATTCGAATCAGGTTGTATGCTTTCTGAAAATGACCGTCAAGATACCTACTATGAAATAGATACACAAATTCTTCCCGGAGTAAATGGAGATTGGTACAATATCCCCCTCGAGGAATCCGTAAGAATCCAGTTCAAACCTCTATTCACCATAAGTCGACCATATGCACATCAAGGAGGCCAGTATATCGAAGAGATTTTTCCACCATCAACAGCCGGTTTTTATGGAAGACTTAGAAATGGTTATGAAAAGCACCAATATATTGTACAACAAATCATTGGTGACTCAAAGCTCTGGCTTACTATAGCTAATTCAAAAACTGGCCAAATATATGAAGCACATAGTATATTCCCGTATGAGGCTGGAGCACTATCGATTATTAGTAGCCAGGAGTTTAGAAATATCTGGTATGGAAAAATCTGGTCAACTGTTCCATCATCAGTCCGAGAAGAGATTCGTGGGATATTGAATCATCCTTCTATATCATGGAAGGAATTTTCCAAGATTCTAGAGAACATCTCAATACCTGACCAACCTCTTGGAGAAACGATGAGAGAAATGCTAACTCCACTAATTCCTGAATCGTTTCCCGAAACAGTTAGAGAACAATTAATGATCTTTTTAGTATACGTTTTGAAAAATGACTTCAATGTAGAAGATCCAATTGATTATCTGTATAAATACTGGTCATTTCCTATCCTTGGAGCATTACTTGAAGGACACCTAATGTGCGTAAAGGCTGCTGTTCCATATCCACCATATTTGAAACTAATGACTCTAGCAGGTAGAAGAGATTTAGGAACTCCTGATGATGCAACACCTCAAGATATCATAGAATCCCCTTGGCTTCTGTTTTGGCAAAAAACATGGGAGCAATTTCCTAATTGGTATAACATTGCAGCTGAGATAGTAAAGGAACTGAATTCTAAAGGGAAGCTAGTTGACAAGATACCTATCACTAAATCTGCAGCGAAGAAGTCAACCCAATCTTGGAAGAAACGACTTGCTATTTTGATATATGAACTACGAATTGTTGGTCGAATCTATCCAGAAGCACTAGGTCTTACTGAACTAGTGTACCTTGGGTCCGCTTACAGATGGCCACACAAGCATATGAAATTCATAACATGTCTTGGAAGAGCTGGAGAAAGTTCACCTTATCTGCAAGTGATGGTCATGCCACCATCAGCAGCGTTACAAGTGAAAAGAGTATTACCCAATATTATCGAAATAGGCTCCACAACACGCATATCGAACATTTCTCTTTTTAATACCAAGAAAATGATGTGGGATATTCCAACCCAGCGAATTTTATCATCCGTTGAAGAACAACTCTCCCCAAAGAGATTGACGAGTAGATATCAAATTGGAAAGTATGTGGGGAACAGCCGAATTACTCCCGAGGAAGCCAAGATATCAGACTTAGCAGCAGAAGGCATTAGATTAGGTAGTATTGAACGGAAGGAATACCTTGATCCTTGGGGACTCGATATTAGGACGGTGAATAAAACACTTGCATCATTGCAAGATCGGAAAATTATCCAGATATACTATGAAACATCAACTCAAAATCTAATCTCTTTGGCTACGGTAATGCATGGACCTCCAAAATCTGTCGCATCAATATGTAGTGCATTTCTTGATACTACTCCTTCCACATTGATGATGCTCGGGAGTGAAGGAAATCAATCCATTCTCATCTCAAAATTACCTGAAGAATCTGCTTACGAATTAGCTTCGAAACTCCCATCTTATGGCTTGGAACATGATGTCACTATAAGATGCCTACGACCTACATCTTTTCAAAGCTATGCTCATAATCTCTACCAACGCCTCTTGAAAGAAGACGGAACTTGGGATGATGACGTAAGCGCATTTCTCTCTCAAGCAAGATCTAAGCGAAAGGAGCTGTCGGAGAGCAATGCTTAAAACCAAACGTGAAAAACGAACGACTTGATGGCGGCCATAGAGGGTCGGGATACACCTGATCTCAGCCGAACTCAGAAGTTAAGACGATTCTCGTTATGGGAAATGTGCGGTGCGCGAGCCCGTGACAAGCCCATGAGCTGCCACTATTTCTCCTTTTATTAATCAATCCACCAACGATATACATTGAGTCATTGTGATTGAAGTTCTTTGAATACTCTTTCAGTCTCTTCTGCATTTTCTTGGAGCCATTTCTTAAGGATTGCCCGTTTTCGTACATCATTTGGTTGCTTCTCCTCTTGTAGGCATCTTGTAATGTTCTTTGCATATTGGAAATGCTAAGACCTTTGGATTATGAAATAATTATTCAAAAGATTAAAGTATTTCTTCACATAAATATAGGACTAAGGTTTATTGAGTGTGATATTGAAATGAGTATACATACGGCTAAATCCTCTAGAAGTGCCAAGCTCTATATTATTGCAGCAGTCTTGATGTTCATACAGACCGGCATAATTGTTGTTGTTATTCAACTCCTACCCGATATGGGATTCGGGGACATCTGGGCTGTAATGGACACTCTTGGATCATTTCTTTGGGTATTTCCATTAATTGGAGTCCTCTTCATTGTTGGTAGTTTCTTTGCTAGAACCGGACTCGGTGTCACAGGGACAACAAAACGTCATGTAGGGGGAGGTTATTATCAATCCACAGTTGAAACAGCTAATGGTATAACCTGTGGGTGCATGACAGGTATTGCTGTATTAGGAATTGCCATCACTTTTTCAATTCCACATATAGAATCGACTTCTGGATTGGTGATGGTAGCGGCTATTCCTGCGATTCTGGCTGGTTTTATCGCAATGGTAGCGGGATATACATCACTAAGTGCAACAATGAAACGTGGATCTGTTGAAATGGGACAAGATACTTCGGTCGTTCGTACGGATTCGAGGACTTGCCCCTATTGCGATAGGACAGGGATATCTCCACAAGCAACCTCATGTCCTAGTTGTGGGCAACCTATAGCATAGGTTGACTAGAATCCTAGAGAACCAAGTCGGCGTGGATTGGGTCGTCGTATTCCAGGTGATTTTCTAGGTGGTGATATTGTAACATTTATTGATTGGTAGAGAAAACGATACGACTCTCGTTATGGGAAATGTGCACTGCGCGAGCGTGTGACAAGCCCATGAGCTGCCATTTTTCCCCCTTCTCCTTGTCAATTTTTCATTAATACGAAAATGTAGAGATAGAAGCCATTAAAAGAATACAAACGGCAATCGGATTTGATTTTCATGCAAATAGGAGCAACAAACGATTTCAGCGGGATTATCCAGATCGCATTCTTTGCCTTTATGATGATATTCATGCTATATGGAGCAAAGTTCCAGATTTGGCAATATCTGAAACAGATTGAGATAGGATTGGTTGAGATGAAGCGAATGTTTGTCGAATCACGACAGACAGCAATTGAAACCTTCAAGGAATATGGACATTCAGAAGAAGAAGTTGCCAAGGAACTAGACCAGTTCATGGACTACTTCACAATTATGCCAGTAGACCTTGACCCAGCAGGAATCTTGAAGCGACTCGACCATCTTCTCGACGTGCGCAGAGATAGATTCCAGGAGTTCGTTGCAGAACTTGCACCTGAATCAACTGGTGGTATGAACCAGAATCTTGAGAACACACTTGAGGTAACACAGGTTCTAGGACTCATCTATAGAGTTGTCAGACACTTCTACATCCTTGGAAAGAAGACTGGTAGCCAAATCATGATTATGCAGATTCACATGCAAATGCCTGATCTTCTGAGACTTGCAAAGGCCTACTTTGATGCTATTGGTGCATTTTCACAAGGAAAACCGATCGGAGACGGTGTTGGACCATTGGTCATCACCAAGTTCGCCCGAGAGTTCGGTGCAACCCCTGAAAGCTACACCCACGAGATCTCAAGAGAGGTCGGATACTATGTTGTAGAGGCTGAAGGGCGTACAGTCTACGCACTACGAGCTACTGGTCCTGGTGGAACTGTCGGAAAACCAGGTTTTGGTGTGAAGAATCTCATGGAAAAGTATGGGAATAAAATATCGAGAATCATCACAATTGATGCTGCACTCAAGTTCGAAGGTGAAACTCTTGGAAGAGTTGCTGAAGGTACTGGTGCTGCAATTGGAGACCCTGGTCCAGAGAAACATGCTATGGAACAGGCTGCAACTGAATATGGAATCGGAATAGAGGCCATAGTCATTAAAGAAGATGAGGCTGCAGCAGTAGGAATAATGGATAAGAAAATACTCGATGCGGTTCCTGAAGTGATTGAACGTATTAAGACTGTAATCAAGAAGAGAACAAAACCTGGTGAGAGTATCATCTTAGCAGGAATTGGAAACACAATCGGAATTGGCCTATGAGGTGAAAAAAGTGGGAATGATATCAAAACTTATTGGAGTTGCATTGGCAGTAGGTGGATTCTTTATACTATTCATAGGAATAAATGATCCAACAATAATGTCCTACGTGTATTCGTTCTTGGGCTTAATCGTAATGTCAATAGGATTTGCACTATTGACTGCAGGAAGATCAAAAGAAGTGAAACCTCCACCACCGACAGTAACAGAAATCAGATGCAAAGATTGTGATTTCAAGGAGATTCGTGATTTCAAGAAAGGAGATTACATTCTCAAATCTGTCGAGGATGCATGCCCCAAATGTCAGACAACAGGAATGACAATTGAAGGTGTATACATCATTAGAGAAGAACCTGAAGAAAAATACAATATCTAAGTTCGTTCGGTTAGAACGACTGGACCATCTTCCGAGATGAAAATCGTGTGCTCGGCCTGACTAACAGGTCGAGTCTTCTTCTCTATCTGCATTGGAAAACCAAGAATTACCTTTTCATTTATGAGCTCTCTAATTTCACTAACTACATCAATATCCTTGTTTGCCGTACCAATCCATCGAGATGCGTAGGGTAAAGGACCATATTGCTCACGTAGGTATTTTCTCAATTTCTCAGTTGTTCCTTCTAGAGTCTTCTCCAGACCTGTATTTGCAAAAATATAGACATATTCACTATCAATCACTGTTCCTATACCACTGGTGGCAAAGGGCTCAATTGCGTAGTATTCTCCAATCTCAACAATGGGAGTTCCTCGTTTCTTAACATTGGGAACTTGTTTTCCAGCATGTAGATTGTAGCGTTTGAGACTGTGACCTGATAAGTTAGAGATTGGTCGAAGACCATAATCTTTGATAACTCTCTCAATAGTTGCACCAATTTCTCCTAGACTGATACCTGGAGTAATAATACTGATAGCTTCAGAGAGTGCATCTTCTGTAGCTGCTACAAATCCCTCAAGAGTTCCGTCAATATCAACAGTCAATGCAGTATCAGCTATGTAACCATCTACATGAACACCAATATCCAGTTTGACCAGTCCAAATTCAGGGACTTCACTCTTGTCACCTTTCGGAGATGTGCTATGTGCAGCAATATGATTGATTGAAACATTACAGGGAAATGCAGGAATTCCTCCATACTCTCTAATTTTCTTCTCAGCTGTTGAACAGATCTTGATAATACTGGCTTCTGGTTCAATCATTTCACTGATTTCTTCGAGTATTTTCGCGGCTATTTTGCCGGATTTAATAGCTGCAGGATTAGGATTGGCAACCACAGTAACACCTTACACGAGATGAATCTTAGTTGCTCTTAAGCGGTTCCATGCCGTTGATTGTAATATAGATAAACCTAGACATTATGTCAAAGTTGTCTGCCCAACAACGACACTGGGCTTGAATGATTTTACATCAATAATGTTTCTTGCGGCATTGACATCCGCATGGAGTGAACTTCCACAGCTCTCACAGTGAAAATACTCTCCTCCCTTCTTCTCGTCAGTAGATCCCTTCGACTCCACACGCACACCCTTTTCCCCACAGACATGACACTTCTGAGAGGTCCAAGCAGGGCTTACGGTCCATACTCCTCCTCTCTTATGTCCAAGACTCTGACGCATGTAGACTACAGTGTCAAAGATCTTTGACCAGAGATTTGAGCTTAATCTCCAAGACAGCGTTCCCCAACCAGCTGGGGGCGTGTAGGCCTTCAGATTCTCAAAATTTAGAGTCTTGACCTCATACTCTTCACAGAACCACACAGTCTGACTTGCTACCTGTCTGGCAATCTCTCTGTCCAGTCTACCGACCTTCCTCCATATCGCGGATAGATGTCTGTCTTTCTTGAGGAGATGCCCGGGATAACTTCTGTCTGTGTGCTTTCGTTCCCAGTTGTTGCGCATCCGCCTCACGTTGGAAGTAAGTCCTCGTGTTTGGTTTCTCAGGTAATCCCTCTTGGAAATCAACTTGTCAAAGGAGACCATCTCGTCTACAAATCCTCCATTACCATCACGTACAGAAAGGACGATTGGTACTCGAACTCCACGGTCAGCTCCTGCTCTCCTTTTATAGGTCCGAGGTCCAAGTTCTTCATCAGCCATTTCTTTCGTTGGTGGTAGGAATGGTATCTGTAGGGTTACTCTATTATCTCTTAAGAGAAGACGGGGTGGTCCACACTTGCGGGATTTTCTAAGCTTGGCTATCTTCACTTGCAGTTCATTTACCTTATCAGTATCCTTCTCCTTTCGATTCTTAAGTCGGGAATACTGATAGGTTGCATGTTGTAGTTCAATCGTGTTCATGAGTTGGGTGTGCATATCCTCGAACTTGCGAGCTCTGAACTTCAGCTTCTTTGCTCGATGATACTTACCTTCTTTCTCCGCGACATCAGCTTTCACTCTGTCCTTCACGACAGATTTAGGCAACCAGTCTAGGAATCTAAAGGAAAGGGTCTTTGTCTTGTAGGGCGACCCTTCTACTTCTTTTCCTTCAATGGGTTCAGGAAGTTTCAGGAAGAATAGGACCTCATCCTCCTTTTCCTTATCTACTGAGTACCAGTAACCTTGACCTGGGTCGTTCTCGTTGCTTGCTGAGAAATCCTCTGTATGGGACTGCATCTTAGGAATCGAAAATGGATATCCCACAGATACGAATCCATGAAGAAGGCCATCCACTGAAGCTAATACCTCAACAGACTCAGACGAATCCTTGAGATATCTACTTACTCTCTTTCTCTGATATTTTCTGAAACTAAGAGGTTCTCCACGTTCAGTGAGGATGTGTTCGTCCAGTTTCTTTCTCAATTGCTTCAAGACCGAAATTGTATGGTAATAACCGGTCCCATTGTTCTTTGTGCTCTCGCAGTTGGCACGTACTTCCTTGATCAGCTTTGAGAAAATGTATTTGTTCTTCAGCAACCTAACAAGAGCTTCTCTATCCTCACTCACATACTCAATTGCACTCTTCATGAGTTGTCTTCGTAACCAATTTGAATGAATGACCCTGGCTACTTGTTCAAGCACATTCCTATACATTCTTTCAAAGCATTGGACTTGGATATCCTTATTGTCCTTATAGGATAGATATCCTTCCTTCATCAAGAGATGATATCCATGCCCCCTATAGGAATTCAATTCCTCTCCAAGATTCTCAACTCGTCCTTTGTCTGAATAAACTCTACTAAGAACAAGATTGACCAGCTCCACATATTTCTCAAAATACATTCCCATCAATGAGAGGTCTGTGTCAATGACCTTTCGGCCAGTCACAGTTTGAATTCTTTCCTGCACGACCTCAGTATTTGCTCTTCTATATCGAGGGTCGGGTCGATAGCCTTTACCTTTCTTATTCACTTCTCTATCCAATGAGCAGAGTGTGAATGATTCGACAAGGTATTTCAGTCCTGTTTTCTGGGGCGTTGTTGATGAAATACTATAATAGTTGTCGACCATTTTCTGTTGTTCAGAGGCCTTTGGCTTCTTACACGAGCGGGGACGACGCCGCTTTTCCTTTTTCATCAACTATAACCTCGAAACTTTGTCCCTAAAGTAGCATTTAAACTCATACAGATTTTATTCTATACTAGTTACCAACAGCGATATATAAACTCGTAAATTATGAGGAGAATTAGTGGTTTTGACCCACTATTCTATAATAACCTCTTTTATAAGTAACTTACAAAATGAGCTCCATAGCAATCAATGGCGTGCGATTTTCATAAAATATGTGTACGGGGTACAAGAAAGTAACATTATGTGTACGGGCGTACAGATTCGAAAGAATTAAAGGATGCGAGTAGATATCAGAGCAGAATATCATTCTAATAAGAGGGGGTAGACAATATCACACAAGAAGGACTGACTTATGATATACTTCAAAACGATGAATTTGGTAATGAAATAATCCAAGTGAATTCCACCTTAATGAAAGGAAATCAAGAGAAGAAAGGAATTATGTTTGAGTCAGTCTGGGATCTCAAGCATGATCATAGGACAATAACTTTTGTGTCGGGATTTCTTGTCACGCGATTTGGAAAGGAACCACTGGTACCATCTGAGGTCCCTGATAGGCACAAACGGCTTATTCGCAATATGGGAGTAATGGTGTTTAGAACTAAACCGTTCAGGGGACTAAAGCTATACCCACCCTTATTTGACAATACTCTTGTAATTGCAGAAAGAAGAATTGGCGAGAAGGAATCCAGATTATTCACAAATGAACAGGACGCTGAATTATGGAAACTCCAAACAGACAATGCTGATTTTTCAACACGAAGAATTACACCAAAAAAAGCGAAGTATTTGTTTGAATCAAAGGTAACAACCCCCCATGTCATTCGTTCAGCCCAAGAGAACAGTCTTTCGATTAGATATGAATATGTCAGATTGATAGAACAGGTAATCACAGGACTTGCAGCCATAGAACAATTCTTAGCTATGAATGAACGGGGTTTGAATCAAAAGTTGCTTGATCATATCTGGAAAACTGCTATTGGAACTGAACCACCTTTGGATACCGATTCTGTAATGAATAAAATTAGTGAGTTATTGGATACCCGATCCTAGAGAGAATCGAAGTTTTCTTTCCATGGGTGACAATGAAGAGGGTATTTCTAAATCCATATGCTAGCCAATTGGGTTATCATCAGAATATTGAAAATGCAGTCTGTAATCGTCCATTTCTGTCATAACCAATGGTTTTATTCCTAAAGTATCTCATCATGATTTCCGTATCTCTCAATAATTCTCTTTCTGAAACAAATCTGTGAATATCTTCCCAAGTAACTCGAAGAAATTGCCTTCGTTGAGTTTCCCTAATATGTTTCTTGAAGATGGTTTCGATATCTAACTCTCGTTCAGACAACACCAGATTGATGAGATAGAAATCCATGTCCTGTTGTTTTGCCATCCAAGTTCCAAGTAACCAGAAACGTAATAATTCGTATTTCTGCTCAGTAATTGCAACGGTTTTGTAATCCGAGGTGAAGACTTCTGAGAGCCAGTTATCTGCACCAGTTTCATATTTCTTAGAGTACCCCAAATTACTGGGTTTTGTTGTGTTTGGAGAAGTGAGTTTTGCTTCAATAAAGAATAGAGCTTTATCAGTTTTGATTATAATATCTGGTTCAGAACCTCTCTCTATCCGTTCACCAAACTCTCTTCTTGCTCTATCTAATAGGGACCAACCAGTATTTTCTTTTTGACTGTACGACCAATAGAGCACTTCAGATGATTTCAGTGAGCTGTCGGTAATCGAACCCAAGAATCCTTCAATCAGATCATTCCTTTCTAAGAATCTAAAGACATTCCAGCTAACGGCATCTTCGCTATTATCTCGTGCTATTCGACTTTCTCTCTTTTTCGTTCTAATTCTTTCAAGAAGATCCAAATCTGATCTTTCTTTCCAAAGAAGATTATCCAATTCATTTGGGTATTCAAAGGTTGATGGAGAGATGACGATATCATGCTTTGGACACTTGAATCTATTCTCTTTCCTGAAATAACCACGCTGCCTTTCCACTTTTTCACTGCATCCTTTGACTGGACATTCAACTGTGGTTTTGGTAATTTCGATTTTTTCCTTCAATTCTTCTACGCCAAACATTTCAACTCTTCTCTTAACAATGGATGATTTCAATTCTTAAGACATATACTATTCATGTCAAGAATTCAAATTTGGATGCTAACACATCTTTCCTCTGAAACCGATTAGGGAGGCAGTAGTCTGACTGCATAGGGTTCTATGAGATTTGCTTTTCCTACTACCCATGCAGTTCTGTATGTTGTGCTTACAGGAATTGCAGATTTTGTACAAACCAATCCCTGAAACTGTTTTGGTATCTGTTTTTCTCCTGGAAAGGTAATACATCTTGTAAGATCAAGTTCAACCATCTGTTCTCTGAGTTCTAATTCCTCGATAATTAAAGCATAGAATTTAACTGAAGGATTACGAAGGCAAACCCAGTAATGGTCCGGCATTTCCACCTTCTTATCGTCCCTTCTCCATGAAGGTTCCATCTTCTTCCAAGAATCCACTCTGTTTTGTACAAGCTCTTGGTCATTCAGAAGTTCCTCAGGCGAGTACACTCGTTTCTTGAATCTTGGCCAATCCTCCTGCCCCGAATCATCTGCACAGAACAACAGATCAATCCTTTTGGGAAGACCTCCATACTGATTTCCCCATTTAGTAAGATTGTACCTCACAGAGTAATCAGCCGGTGTGATTCTGTAAGCGAATGGATACCATGGTTTCGGATCTGAGAGGCGTTCGAGTTCAATTTCTCTCGTGATGCGATCCATTAGCTCAGAAAGGGTTTCCTCGTAATCTCCTACCTTGATTAGCACAAATGGATTCGATAAATCATCATTGATTTCTACCAAAGTTACAACTCCATACCAGCTCTTTTGATGTTGAACTAAATATATATCATTTCCGAGATGTGTGATTTTCCCCCTCTCCATGTAAGAAAGAAATCGTACTATTCATTCTAGACTTTTCTGAGATAACCTCATGACTTTATGAAAAAGCATGCATTTGTGGTTTCTATCTACGTAGATACATAGCATATTTGATAAATGAGCAAAGGAGCTTGCCAAGATCTAGAGAGATGATGAATTAAGATATCTTTGCACTCGTGTTGTTTCCTTATTTCGAGATGTACGATTTCCAAAGAACCCACCATTGCCAATATACAGTTTACATTCTGTATGCAGACCATCATGGTAATCAGTTGAAACCACATTTCTCTCTCCCTCTTCTATGAGATGTAGATGAAGAACATAATCGATCATCGAAGACTGAGAACCACTTCGCTTGTATTCATGGAACATACTCCTACTGAACCCATATCGCAACCTGTTAGTAAGTACGAAAATCGAACCAGTTGGTCTACTTATCCGACTAATATTTTCAAGAACCCCTGAAGATGTAGAACGATTCTCTTGATGTTTCAATGCACCACCTAATGAATCTATAATAACTAGAGAAACGTGGTGTTTTGCAAGAGCATTACGTACGGATTCAAAATTTGGCTCCAAAAATCCCCTCTTTTTCACATCTACCATAATGACATTCTTCAAAGCTACTTTGGAATCCATCCGATATCTGTAAGCAATTTCCATGATTCTCTTCTTTCTATAACTTTGGTCAGTATCGTACCAGATTACCTTTGGTACAGAACCATTATCTGTTTCCACCAATTGAGCTTGTATCGCTAGATGGGCACACATAAGCGTTTTTCCAGCCCATTGTTGCCCTTGAATTTCTACGATACTCTCAGACCGAAAACCTCCACCAAGAGATTTATCGATACAATCGAAACCCGTTCCAAGAAGGGGGACATTCTTCTCCTTCATTTCAAAACTAGTCTTGAATCCACTAATTCCAATTGCCTGTTTTGCAAGCCGGATAATCTTCAGTGACTGCTCTTTTGAAATTTCAATTCCGGACGATATAATTTCTGGAACACTATGTGCAAGTAGTTCCGCGGTTGTTATACCAATCTTCACAAGCTGTGACTGAACATTATCTGAGAGCGAGGGTATTTGATCAAGACGGGTCCGTTTCAGAATTCCTCCCATCTATACACCTTCCTCCTTATCAAGTTGGATTCTAGATACCACTTCTTTTCTAAGATCCTCTCCGCCAAATCGAAAATGAAAATCTGTTAATGGATCCCATGACAATCTTCCTTGAATGGCAATTCCTGCATTGTAAGGCAAAAGGAGTGTTTGTACAGCTTGATTTCTATCCTTATGAGCAATATTTTGCCCGACCTTTTTCCAACGCTTTTCACCTCGCATTTTGAAAGAAATGCTTCCATAGTCAATTGTCCCTTCCAAGCGACACTTCACTCTAGTCACCCCTGACGTTTGTACACCTATTGTCTTAATGTACTCGAATAGTTGCTCACCAAAATCTGCTTGTCGTTCTGGAAGCAACTGGTTTCGAATGGAAGGATACTGCATTCCTAAAGTGAGGACCTTGATGTACCTCAATCGCGCTGGCGAGTTTCGTGACCTTGTTCCAAAACGTATCATCCCAACAGGGTTCCAATTGAAAGAGGAGGGGTTTGTTATTCCACGTAGTTCACTCTTGTCCTGTAGTGCTTTCTCTGTTTCGTAAAGGATATTGATACCTTGATGCTCAGCTATTAGAAAAGGCCGGATTATGCAATTCTTGGACTTGAAATCTGCAAGAGTAGCTATATCATCAAACGATGTCACAGCGTTAGCTCTTATTAGTGGCAACAGGCCTGGTCTTATTGCATCTTGCTCAACACATCCAGCTATGAACCTATCACTATATGGTCCATCTTCAAAAACATACCAACGATATTTTCCAGGATTATTTTTGGATATATCCACACGTAGTCCATATCGAACATTAGAGAGGGCAGTAGTTCTGGGATAGGGAGCTCTATTCCAATAGATGACTTTAGCTTTTAATTGTTCATAAACACTAGCAGTATCATATTCTGAATCCGAATGTAACCCTGTTCTGGACCGAGCCCCCATCTGTAAAGTGATCCATGGCAAAGCCATTTTCCAAAGAAACTGTATCTCTGTCTGATGAAGCGCATAATGTTCAGTCAAACTTGCTATCATTAAGATAAGATAATTACCATAATAATGAAGGATATCTTTTCTCTCGACCCGCAATTCAGTCAATTCTCTCTTCATTCTACTTGGCATAGGCCAGCCATCCAGCCAATCTCTTTCCCAGAGCAATCGGAACCATGTCTGACTGGAGTACCTATTATTCCTGAAAAATCCTGCAAACTTCTGCAACATATCCATTGATGGGAGTTTAACTGCTTTTGCAATAACCTTGACAAACTCTTTACAATGTTCCTTCAAATAAGATGAACTTGAATTGAGACTTAGCAGGAATTTACAGGCGTCCTGTAACCTTACTAATTCGATTCGTGCAGCTTCATTACTTGAGAACTCTGCATACACTAATTTAGAATGATTAGGTGGATGTGGTGTTGATTTATGCGGTTTGAGTACCAACTTTGTTTGTTCATACTCTCTCTTTGTGTTTATTGAGCTAGGGGAAGGTATGGACAAATTTGTAGAAAATGTCAAGCGAGAATTTGATCCCTTGGTCCCCAGTTTTTTACCTAACTTTTTCTTCTTTACTTTAAGGCTATCTAGATTTTTGTCTTCAGACTCGGAAGACTCTTTGGATCTTGAATCCCAAGACTCTAAGAACGGAAATAGCTCAATCGCCATATCCTTACTAAACATGGAAGTTCCTTCAGATTTCAACCAGCGAAATGTGCTTGGTGGTCGAGTGTGAATTCTATCCATTAACTTCTGCTCTTTATCAGATGGCTTCCGTGACCGGAATCGTTTGGACCATCCTATCAAAGGAGGAATTCCAATTGTTGTGCATCTGATTCCTTTTTCCATATCAGGAACAATTGACACTAATCCTCTTACATGGTCATGTATCGGAACTTTACTTCCGCCTTTTCTTGGTGGGAGCGGGATGTTCATTACGATCTCATTGATGTATGGTTGTAAAGGAGAATCGTGTCTGAACGGTCGCAGTTGCGAACGCTTGTACAACACTGAAGTCGTAGCAAGGGGTTGAGGTGTTCCAAACCAAAGTGTACATGTTTCTGGTAATGATGTGGCATTCGCTATATGCACAGATAAAGTGTCGACTAAGCCTTCAAGTTCTTTTGGAGCAATTTTTCTAATGGTATCAATACCTGACACGATAACGAGATCATAATTCTTGACCCGCAATTTTATTGATTCGGTAGAAGGCAGTTCGTTTCCTGAAAACAATACATTTTCTATTTCTACGGAGAAATCTAGGAACTCGATACCTTTACAGAATTTAGCTACTCTATCATGATGGAAGTCCAATCGTAATGTAGCAGCTCTGATTATTTCATCCGTAAATTCTCCTGCAAGGTCAATCCAGACAACCTTCCTGAGATTACGTTCGCAAGCAAGATCATATCCAAACTTTAGTCCATGCCAATGTTGTGCAATCCAACCTGCACTATCACCTGGGGAACTTACACCATCTGCAGAGAGATACAGTATAAAATGTCTTAATTCATCTCTACTACACTTGAATGGGTTGAGTTCACTGACTGCGTGTGGTGGAATAGGTGAAGGAAGGATTTCTTGAAGAGAAGCATCTTTTGGTAATGTGAAAGGAGAGAGCACAATTGCAATTCGGATATTTAATGCCCACCTAAATGTAGGTTCAAATAACGTCCGAGGATATTTCAATTCCCCCTCTGGTTTCTTTGAACGCATTTCTACCAGGTCTTGATATACCTGTTTGTAAACAGTCTTGATGAACTTAGGTAGGATACGTCTTAGACGTGAAGAGCGCTCATGACCATCAACAAGAATTATCCCCTTTAGAATCGTTGAAGGTGGTGAAAGGTCATCTTTTGCAATTGCTTTATACTCTTGTAGTAATACTTCAGCATAAGATTCCACTTGTTTCTGTTCTTTTAGGGTTGGAGAGTTCTTGATGAGGAAATCCCATTCTGAATCGGTCAGAGGTCTTCTCTTAAACGGGAAGTCTACAACAAGGGACTTGTCCGAGTTATGGGTCTTAGCACTTACGCCCCAATTGAATGCAGATTTCGTCTTAAGATCCAGGACAAGTCTTGGGGGCCATAAACCAGAGGTAGAGTCAGACAGGGTTTCCATATACGTGGGTATTTTTCTAGCAAGGAGTGTGTAGTCTACCTTTCCACGTCCTGCATTCACAGGCATCTCTGCAGCTAGGATGTATCCAGTCTTGTCTTTTGCTAGATAGTCCCCGCCCAGCATTACACTCTTTGCTGAGAAAGGTTGAGTTATCCCCCAAGCTAACCGTTTATGAATCCGTGTCCCTAGTCGAGACCTAGCTGTGTTTATCTTACTGGTAAATTGCGTCACATCGTCTTCATCGACTAGGTGTTTGTCCTGACGTTTTGTAATAATTGTACGAATCCCCGAATCATCGATTCTTTCTATGAGGTCGGACAACCCAATAGGGATAGGTCCTGTGTCATATAGAACCCCGGTCATCCGCAATGGATATCCTGAAGTGATACCATGTTGTCCTCTGACGCTCTTCAACACTGATTCTAAGATAGACAATGACTTCTTCGTGAATTCTAAGGTCCTTTTCTTCTTATCAAAACCAGCCAAATAGAACTTGTCTACCAATGGTTTCAATCGGAAGGTCAGGAGATTGATGTATCTAGAAGCGATACTAATCGGAACAGAGTGGATGAAACACTGTCGACAGAGTTCTACCAGATGTCCTCGAATTACATCTACAAAATCTAGTGATGGGAGCATGGGATGTGTGATAATGACTGATGGACGATTTATTGTACCACAATATACGTAATCATTCTGGAAGTAGTACGTTCCAGCCTTGTTGGTTCTTCTAACCCTCCTCTTTCTAGGCAGAGGGAACGGATATCTTGTCATTGCAAGAAACCTGAGGTGTGCTCCTGCTATATTCAGTAAAATATTCAAGGGACCAATAGACCCTTCTTTCCACGAGTATACTCTCTTAGATTCCGTGTTCCCGTAAAGAGCTGTGGTATTGAAGACTACAGAGAGAAAATTCTTTCTTAGATATTTTTCAACATCACAGACAGGTACAAAGCGGTCTGGATCTTTTTCTTTACTTAGCTCAGCTCTTTTCCTTACAGTTTCTTCCCATACCACGAGCGATTTTTTATATTTCCCAAGGAGGATATCAGCTTCTTTTCTGATAAAATAAAGGAGCGTGTTCATTGCTGAATTCTTTGCCTGCATCATTGCCCTATCAGGATAACTAATCTGAGAAATTCTAGGACACACACTGCATTCTGGTTCCAATTACTAATAAACGCATTTCAACCATAAAAGGGACCAGCTATGTTCAGCAATATACAAATTCACATTCTTATTTTATTGCTGTTCTGATTCACACCCTCACCTAAGCGCAGCATGTGATATTGAAGTGTTACAGAAACGACTACAGGATATCAAAAGGGCCCTAAAGAATTACTTAGCCCTATGAGCAGCAGCTCGTAAGCCGTAGACCCGACCTGAAAAGGAAGATATCAATGACAGGAGGTCAGTGACAAGTTCTTCCTGGGGGCTCTGCTTCTCAGGTTGATAGAGTATCTCAAGTCTAATGACATAGTCATTGAGGATGCGTTCCAGGAGCTCCAGACCAAAGCGTGCAAGTCTATCCTTGTGAGTGATGAGGAGTGTATGAATAGACCCGTTCTTTGCAAGAGTAAAGAGTTTGGCAAGCCCCCGTCGCCGCATATTGAGTCCATGCCCGCTATACTATTTCGTTGTCACGGCGGGTGGAAACTATGGCTCCTTCTGGACCAACAAATATGCTATGTTCGAACTGAGATACCATACCATCTTTTCCCTCATATAGAACGGGATAGCCATGGATGACTCCAGCACGTTGCAAAGTCTTCATAGCCACGCCAACATCAACACCTGTGATTTTACTGTGTAGCCAGCGCCCAGCCCATGGAAGTGTCTTGAACATCTGCCTGGCAGCATTTCGTACTCTGAGTGAATCTCGATCTATTTTCCTCTTGTTCTTCATACTGTTTGAAAATATATATGAGTATTGACCACTCTTGATTGTACCATTACCATCGGTTGCAAACGGTTCTATTGCATATGTTTCACCCAAATTCATTGCAGAAGAAATCTTCATTCCAACATTTGGGACATTTTTGCCTGCATGAAGATTCCAAGGTTTTAGCTGATGTCCTGAGAGCTGATGGATTGGTTTCAGACCCTGTTTTTTGATTGTGCGCTCAATTGACTTACCAACTTCTCCTAATCGAACATCAGGTCGAACAGTTTCTATCGCAGCCTCAAGTGCATCCTTAGCAGCAGCAATGAATTTCTCATATGACCCATCTAGATCGACGGTTATGGCAGTATCAGAGATGTATCCATTGACATGTGCCCCAATATCGATTTTCACAAGTCCTTTGTCGGGGAAGACCTTGGTGTCACCATGTGGACTTGTATAATGGGCAGCCTCATTGTTTATTGAAACATTGCAGGGAAAGGCAATTCCGCTTGCTCCAAACTCCATTATCTTCTCTTCAGCAAGTTTGCATATTTTGAGTACTTTTACACCAGGTTTGACCTCACCTTCAATGAAACTGAGAACTTTTCCAGATACTTTGCCTGCTTTCATAAAATCTGGATGAGGTTTTTCTGCCATTTTCAGTCACTACTACTAGGTCGACCTGATGGTGTATTTAAGTTTCAGATTGGTCTGTTCTGTGTCGAAACATAGAAGTATTAGATTTGTTGAGAATATTCGTTAGGAGATTATTGACAATGAAAGTCACATATCTTGGACATGCTTCATTTAAAGTAGAATCAGATGAAAAAACGGTCTATGTAGATCCATGGCTTAATGGTCCCACTTCACCAATCAAAGTGAACGATGTAAAGAAAGCAGATATTGTGCTTGTAACGCATGATCATGGAGATCATGGGTATCAGGAGGCTATTGAGATATGCAAGAAAACAGGAGCATGTTTCATTGCAATTAACGAACTAGCAATTCAAGCTAGAGATGAAGGATTTGAAAATGTTCATACTCTGAACATTGGAGGAAGTGTTAATGTTGGAGGGGTTGACGTTACACTTGTACAGGCGTTTCATTCATGTGGAACTGGTGCACCGACTGGATTTATAGTCAAATTCCCCAGCGATTCATTCTACCATCCAGGAGATACAGGTCTCTTTGCCACTATGGAATTGTTTGGAGAATTATACGATATTGATGTCTTCTTTGCTCCAATTGGATCATACTACGTTATGGATATACATCAAGCAGCACTTGCAACGAAATTGATCAAACCAAAAGTAGTCATTCCAATGCATTACAATACATTTCCAGCGATTGAAGCAGACCCTGAAAAATTCAGAGATGCTGTTGGTGAAACTGCACCAGGTGTAAAGGTTGAGATACTCGTACCGGGTTTGTCAAAAGAATTGGTATTCTAAACAAGAGATAGGGGTCAGCATCTGTAACCCTTCACACTAACTCCCAGCATCACAGCTTCGGAAATGCATCCGGCTCCACTGAGCTGTCTCGCGTCGGGACTAATGATACTGACCAACCTGACAATGTACGATACCGGGGTGACCCTCAGTTCATCTGTGGGATAATCATCCCCATCATAAGAGTCCGTTATGGTTCGCCTTTTGGTATTTGTCAGGCATATGTCCAAGATGTAACCCACCCAATGCGCAACACTTCATAGGACGAGCCTCAGCGTGCCCTCGTGAGTGGGATAAGATACTCCCGGACATAGTAATCAAGGATTGAATTGTTATTAGCGTTCCCACATGGCGCGAATTATCCTAATTTCATCAAATGAGTGTATATACCCTCGGTCAAGTTTTATGGTATAGCGACAGCTTCAAATACACTCGGGAAAGAGCCGAGCTTGTACAGCACCACTGAAACATATTCGGTCGTGCTTTGCAAATTATCATATCACATGCGCCATGGGTTCCCTTGACTCACAGTATTCGAGTCGGAAAGCGAACTCGCGCAAGTCTTAGGACTATTACCATTCACAGGATCATCACATCACGGTTATCATATCACATGTTCCAGACTCGGAATAGAATGAAAGGCGAGGTAGACTGATTCAAACAGTCATGAGGCATAGGCCCTAAGCCTAGTAAGACGCAGGTTAGTTTCCACTCGGTCGAATGACGAGGGCTCGTGGTAGTACAGCACAGGAGACGTGCATTAAAATAGGAACAGATTTCGACCAAAGTACAGCTAAATACGTAATTAGAGCTAGAATCGAGATAGATGGCGTGGTCGACAAACCAGACGTTGTAGGAGCAGTTTTTGGACAGACAGAAGGACTGCTTGGAGAAGACCTTGATTTACGAGAACTTCAGCGCACAGGGCGTATAGGAAGAATCCAGATTGCGATTAGAACAAAGGGTGGAAATAGTACAGGGGAAGTTGTTATTCCTGTATCATTGAACAAAACTGCCACTGCGATACTTGCAGCAGCATTGGAGACCGTAGATAGAGTAGGCCCATGTACTGCAAAAGTGATTCTCGAAAAGCTTGAGGACATACGAGGAGCTAAGAGAAGGAAAGTCGTGAGCAGGGCAATAAGCATCCTGAAGGGTTGGGAAGAAGATATAGCCCCAGGAACCGAAGAGATAACCACCGCTGTCACAAAAGGTCGCAAGGTTACAGTTGCAAAATACGGACCCGATAAACTTCCTGCTGGACCCGATCTAATGGGAAGC
The DNA here is from genome assembly GCA_016840385.1 of Candidatus Thorarchaeota archaeon. The sequence goes on from JAEOSL010000001.1 coordinate 120,219, forward strand.
AAGGAAATAATCATTGTCGAGGGCCGTGCCGATGTCATCAATCTCATGAAATGTGGAATAACGAATACCGTCGCTGTTGAAGGGACTCATATTCCAAAATCAATTGTTGAACTTACTAAGAAAAGAGGAAAGAATATCGTCGCATTCCTTGACGGGGATAGAGGCGGAGATTTAATTCTTCGAGAACTAATGCAAGTTGCTAAAGTTCACTACATTGCAAGAGCTCCAAAAGGAAAAGAAGTGGAAGATCTTCCACGACGTGAGGTCATTAAAGCACTTCAATCACAGGTTCCTGCAGCTAGAGCCTTAGCATTGGTCAAGTCAAGAAAAACCACATCTGGTAAGAAGCAACGTGCTACAAAGAAGGAAGCTCCAACGAGGACTCCTCGACCCCGTCGAGAGAGCAAGAGAGCTGATGACTTCCCATCAAGACGAGATTCATCAGCCCCTACCAGCGCACGTAAACCTACGCGGCGACAACCGGTTGCTGTGGATAAGGTTTATGTTTCAAAAATTGGAGATATCAAAGAATCTTTCAAAGCTGTTCTCTTCGATGCTAAGAAGAAAGTTATCGTCGAGTGCGGAGTAGCGGAACTTGCAAAGAAACTCGAGGAACAGGAAACAGTTCCAGTAGTTGTTTTTGATGGAGTAATAACACAACGGTTAGTGGATATTGCAATCAAAAAGAAGACTGAGCTTCTCATAGGAGCCGCAGTAGCAGACATTGATGTCAAACAAAACGGTCTCAAGATAGTCACCTTCGATGACGTGGGTCAATGAATAATAATGGATGTGGAGTTCCTATGGAGCTTCGCACATTCTTTTTTTTAATTTTTGTCAAGTAATACTCACAATTATCTCGTTGTGTCAGAGAAACATGAGATGGAGCATATGTGAGGCTCTTGATCGTGACATCACTTCTAGATACTCTGGAAACAACTGAACAGGTACATACTCCTAAAGATCCATTCCAGAGAATAATAGGTCAAGAGCATGCTGTAACTATTGTTCAATCTGCTGTGAAACAACGAAGACATGTTTTACTATGTGGAGTGCCTGGTATTGGAAAATCCATGCTAGCAAAGGCTGCGTATTCTCTACTAGATCCACCAACTGAAGAGATACAACTCAAGCATAACAAAGCATTGCCTGATAGACCCATTGTTGTTATTTCTCAAGTCAACAATGAACAACTACCTGAGCTTACAAAATCAGCTCCTGGTGATGTATTCTATTCAACTCCAGATAGACTACCAATAGATATCGCAATCAAAATGGGGTACAGGTGTCCAAACTGTAGTAGTATATCAGTGCCCTCAGAACCAACTTGCACTACATGTGGTACCGATAAGCGATGTGATTGGTCAGATAGTGATTCGTACCATGGTCTCTTTAGAATGCTGGATGTTGTTAGAGAGCCTGCACTCAGAACTGTTACCGACCTCGAAGATATAGGAAATGAGTCCTATCATACAATCTATGAAAGAATGAGCGACTCCGAGATTACAATTACTCGTGAGAAACTTGGTGAAAATTCGGTCGTTAGAGAAGTGCAAAGGAACGATACTGAACGCATTCTCGTAGGTAGAGATGTAAGTAGATTCGTCCGAGTGAGTGGGGCAAGCCATGTTGAACTCCTAGGTGACGTAAAGCATGATCCCTATGGAAGTGCAGAAGCGCTTGGAATGGCAGCATACCAAAGAGTGATTCCTGGAGCAATACATGAGGCACATGAAGGAATTCTCTACATCGATGAGATATCTGCTCTTGGACAACATCAGAGTCATCTACTTACAGCAATGCAGGAACGAATTTACCCCATTTCAGGACATAACCCTCTGAGTTCTGGAGCATCTGTTAGGGTAGATGATGTTCCTTGTAACTTCATTCTCTTTGCTTCTTGCAACACTGAAAATATTGTAGGAATTCTACCTGCGCTCAGATCTAGGATACGTGGTTATGGTTACGAGATTATGCTGGCATCCTGTACTGAGAAAAATCAAAAGAATCTCGATGACTTTGTGCGATTCATTGCTCAGACAATCGAGGAAGATGGAAAGGTTCCTCATTTCGCAGCAAAATCGGTTACAGAGGTTCTCAGAGTTGCTGAGAAAATGGCTCTCCAATTTGATGGGAAAAGAGATGCTCTAACTTTGCGACTTAGAGAATTAGGTGGGCTAATCAGAATTGCTGGGGATCTAGCAGTACAAGATGGTGAGCATCTGGTGCAACCCAATCATGTTACGAGTGCAGAAGTGCTGAGTAGGGGTATTGATATGGGAAACATCTATCCTGCAACATACACGTCCCCTGAACAAGCGAACAGAGACTATTTCTTCTGATTGCTGGACCCGTCGGATGGTGACAGATTGAAGATATTGAAACGCTATCTCAAAGAAGGTACTATTGTGCTCAAGATTGAAACCTTAGATGATCTTTGGCACCTCTACAACACAGTTGGACCTGAAGATGTAGTGGTATCTAGGACTACACGTCGTGTTCGTGTAGGGGATGAAGATGGGAGAAAGCAAGATAGTGTCAGAAAACCAATGGTACTCAAACTCAAAGTGGATGATGTAGCATTCCATACATTTTCAAATCGTGTTAGAATCAAGGGGAAGATTTTGGAAGGACCAGGTGACCTTGTCAGTATTGGTTCATATCATACCATCAATATCGAACCCGGTGACACACTAACCATCATTAAGGAACACTGGCCAAAGTATATTCTTGATCGATTGAAGGAGGCTACCAAAGCTCAACTTAATCCAGTCAGTCTTATAGTTACAATCGAGGATGGAGATGCAGAACTCTTCCTAGCAGCTGATTTTGGTATCAAAGCAGCCGTACATATACGTGCTAGCATTTCACGAAAAAGAGGAGATCAAAAGACCCACGATTCTACAATGCGGGACTTTTTTGCCGATGTTGCCCTGGCTATCAGGTCTCAACTCGAGCAAGCTGAGATTGGGCTTATTTTAATTGCGGGTCCCGGTTTTGTCAAAGACCATTTTAGAGAGCATTTGAGTAAGGCAGGTATCAAGAACCTACCTCCAGTAGTTGTAGAGAGTACAAACTCTATAGGAATCCCAGGAGCAAAAGAGATTCTCTTTCGAGGAGTCATTGGAAAGGCTGCAAGCACACTCAAAGTTGAAACTGAAACCAAATTGATTGAAGATCTTATTGAACACATATCTAAAGATGATGGGCTGGGCGCTTATGGTGATGCTGAGGTTAAGAAAGCAGTTGAATTTGGAGCTGTTGAAGATCTACTCATCACGGATAAGAAATTGAGGGAAGGTACGGAGCAGGTTCGGAGAAAAATGGATAATCTGATTCGGAATACAGAGAAGACTCGAGGGGCATTCCATATTGTATCCACAGAGCATCCAACTGGAGAACAACTTCATCGATTAGGTGGTCTTGCTGCGATTCTTCGTTTTCGTATTGGTCAGTAATCATACTGGTTCAAACATTGTCTGAAGACGATCCCATGTAGGATATTCGTATGCGATACCAATCTCTAAAGGTCCCAAGTCTTCAAGACTAGTTTTTACGGCATCAGAGATGTCATCTAAAATCCAAGGAGCTATCTCAATTCTCATTCTAAGTGTATCAATGTTTAACATATCCGAAGGAACACCTAATTGTTGATGGAGAATCTGGTAAATTGTCTGTAACTGCTTCTCAACTAACTGAAACCCATGAACTGCTCTGATGATTCCCAATACGAGTAATGAGTCGTCTTCATCTCGTTCCTCAAATTCACGCATGGTCTGTTCAAGTCGACGTTCAAGTCTATTTCGCATTTGTATACCATCTTTGAAACTTGCAGAACAGAAATGAACTGAGAGTTTAGAGAGATTCTTTGTTGCCCACTGAAGGACATCTCTTGCAACCTCTGCGCTTCCTTCAATACTTGCACTTCCTAAATCAGTTAATCGCATTCCTTGGGCTTTTAGATTCTCAAAATTAGTTTCACTTGCCTCAAGCTCGTTCATGTTAAGAAATGAGAGTCCAAGTTTTTCAGCGCGTATCGCAGTCTGTTTCAATTTTTCAAATTGACCAGGTATTGCAGGTACTTCTAATCCAACATGTAATCCCACATCTATTGCATGTTCAATTCCAGACCAATCCTTTGTCTGGGGATGGAATCTAATCTCATCCAAACCAGCCTCTTTCAACTTCTCTAGATCTTCTCGATTGACGGTGGTCTTGCTTGTATAGAGATGAATGTGGAATTTTCTGCCATATTTGGTTTTTAGAAGACGAATGTAATCTAATGTTCTTTCAACAGTGCATAGAGGGTCTCCACCACTCACTCCCGCTCCCTCACCACGAATAGCATCTGTTTCGTAAATGATATCCTGCTCATTCGAAACTGGCATTTCATCTGCGAAGACAGCATCTTTACCCGTTTTCTCTTCAGAGAGGGGGCAGTAATAGCATGAGCTATCACATAGACCAGTGACAAAGAGGACCATCTTTGAACCCTTAGCACATAATTTACACCCCTTCGGAAGATTTCCTACCAAAAGGGATCCTCCCTGAAGTTCGTTGATTTTCCGTGCCAAAGGTTATCGTCTCCTTCCTTCGCGTCGTAATATGGTCCTGCGAAGAGCAGGGTCACTATCATGTAATCTTTTTGTGACCTCCTCAAAACTCTCTGCATCTTTGAGTTCATGGGTCTGATAGACGCCTGTCCTACCAACAGCTTCACGTCTCGTGAGTACGCGAACTCGTTCCCGTGCTATATCAATAGATACACCAAGTTTCTTGGCCACATTATATTCATCACCGATGACCCCGGATTCAATATGGCCATTAGTGGTGGGTTCAATCAGAATCAATCTTTTGTCTACACCTGGAACTCTGTGTTCTGCAAGTACTGCGTTCGAGTCCAGAGCACCACCCCATCTATAGAATTCTTCTTCTCTTGACATGAGTTTGAACATGGGAAAACTCACGACCACATCACCTTCTAGATGAATATGACCCTTTAGAACCATTGAGGGCGTTGCTTGTACAAGTTCCCTGTGAAGAGGGGTACCCAGAACCAGTTCCAACCTATAACTAGAAACTGTATGGGGGATGATAATATCAATATCCGAAGAGTCTGTAACATCACCTCGGGCAGAAGAACCATGAACCAATGGTTTAGATCCAGTTGTTTCTATTTGTTGCATAACTTCAAAGGTTCGTTTTCTAAGTCGTTGAAGAGTATTCCACCTTAATTCATCATAGGAGACCTCTCTACTATCATGTAGAACTTCAGGTCTCTTTGTCATCTGGTTTCAACTCCCAATAGACTCTAACATTTCACATACTTTGCACAATTTAGAGGGAGATGGAGCATTACACTTTTCGCAATGGGTAAATTCCCATTTGGTAGGATTCTGTCTGAAGACTCTAGTCATAGCCTCTGATGATCGCAAAGTCGCTAATAGAGTGCCAGGTCGTTTATACTCCATATCATTCAAGAAAGAGCGTACATCATTGCGATAGGCCTCTTCTGCGTATGGGCACGGTACATCATGATAGGGAAGTTTGAGATGATGTGCATATGCAACAACATCACGTTCAGTAATCTCAATTATTGGTTTTATACGAGGTACAAATCCTTCAACAGCCATATCTCTGGGAACATTGGTTCTGGCAATTCGAGCGCTATCACCTCGTAGAATATTCATGAGTACAGTTTGCATTTCATCATCGAGATTATGACCTGTGGCAATGACGTCAGCTTCCAGATTTTGAGCTGCAGTATTGAGGGCTCGCCGACGAAAAACTCCACAATATGAACATGCACCAAGTGAATTGCTTGTTCTTCTTTTCACAACCTCATCAAGGCTATAGCCTATCAGATCTTCAAATGATAATATTTCAAGATTGAGATCCAGAGAACGAGAAAGTTCTCGAGCCGATTCAAGAGCTTCATTTCGATAACCTTGAATTCCTTCATCGATAGTTATTGGAACTATCTCAGAACTGGGATACGCACTCTCAATCTTATGGAGAATATGCAAGAGAACTGCGCTATCCTTTCCTCCAGAAATTGCAACGGCAATTCTATCTTTATCATTCAGCATCTTGTGCTTGTTGATGGTCTTTCGGACCCTATCAATCGTAGTTTGAACTAGGCAGTCACCACAGAGGTGTTCGGATGTATATCTACGTAGGTAGAACGCAGGTTTTCCACATTTGGAACATCCGGATTGCATAGACATGACTACTCCGAGTCGTTCCACTGTGATTTATCAAGTTAAAGATATTCAAAGGGTTGGCAGTGCTGGAATTATGTCTTGATCTTTCCGATTTTGGTTTCTTTGAGCTTTAAATCATCAACAATTTTAGAACGTCTGAGCTCCAATGCTGCTTTTGAAGCTCTGAAATTGGCTGCTTGAATTATATCTTCAATTGTTCGATGCCACTCGGCTGGAGATAGTTTAGTGTAAATCTCTCTGAAAGAATCACTCAATCGTTCAATACGTGCTAAGCATTCAACACGATCTTCAGGGAGTCGTTTCTCATCAAAATACATGAGCGTATGACCTTTCAGTGCTTCCCAGTCAATATCATTATTCGACTGAAGGATTATTCGTAATTTTTCCATGGGATCTTTCCAGGAGTCTGGAATGAACATAGTAAGATAATCTGTGAGAGCCTTTCGTGCCTTCTCTCGAACATCTTGGGTAGGACTTATCTGATGTGATATCATCTTGCATCGGGAAATAGTCTAAGTGGTGCCTTTTTAGGTCCCACAAATTCGATTTTTGGTTAGAATAGCCCCTTCCCCATGATTAGACTCAATACAATACTGAGAACAACGATGAGAAATGCTGCAATTCTGAGAGGATACATGATATACTTGATTTTCTTCTCATCTTTTATGAATAAGCTAAGTCCATTTGATAGGAGCTTGTCACCATCAAGTGCTGGAATTGGTAATAGATTGAACAGGGCCAGTGATATGAGGATGATGTAACACCAGAGAACTATCTGCTGTGCATGAAATACAAACATGGAATCAAGGAATAAGTTCCAACCGGACTTAGCTTCCCAATAATCCGCACCATAGATCCCAATATACCCCCGCGTTTCATTCACTTCATTTGGAGCCAATATTAAGACAATGGTGGAACCATTCAACAGATGGATCGTTACTTGAGATTCCGCAAGTGCATCAGCCATAAAGATGCTTACATCATTCCAAGCATCAATATCTGTATCATTTAATCCAATAATCACATCACCAACTGAGAGTGCTGCAGCTCCGGGGCTTTCCGGACTAGTATCATAAATGAAAGCACCACTTGGGGGATTATATGCAATTGATGCTATTGCACCAAAATTGAGTAAAATTGCTAGGAAGACAAAGCTCCAAGCTACGTTTGCGTAAGATCCTGCTGCAAGTAGACGCATGCGTGCTCTTGGTGTGGCTTCTTTCTCAAACGCCTCTTCGTCAGGTTCAACAAATGCTCCAAACAACACAAAGAATCCGAGTAAGCCCGAACTCTTGATTGGGATGTTGTCCTTGGATGATGCGAATCCATGACCAAACTCGTGAGTAAGGATTGCTACTGCAAGAGCGATTAACATGTAAACGAGTGGGAGTCCTGTAATTGTCACTCCAGGAATTATCGGTACGACACCACCTGCAGCTGCAGGTTCAATGAAGAACTTGATGAGATTTTCACCAAACATCCAGAAGGCAAAGATCATACCACCGAATCCAACTACAATTCCGATATTGAAGAAAACCACAGGAAACTTCTTTCCCATCTTGGTCAAGAAGGCATTGAGTCTCTCAGTCTTCCACATGAAGAAGAAGGGTGTTCCTGCTTCAACTCCTTTCTCTTGAAGCCTTTCGACGCCAAGATATTGAGCAATGAAATAGATAACTAGCCAAATGATGGCAATAAGTCCTAGCGCGGTCAAAGCATCCATGAATCTATACCCCATTGAGAGATATTGAGGCAGAATTCTAGCGGGTTATAATGATTGTGTAGCAGGTAAAGAGGAAAATCTATCAACTAGAACTCGACCCGACCGCAATCCTCATAAAGTGACTTCTTTAGCCTTCGCTGGAGTGTTCAGTAGGATACTCACCACATATCTAGGTAGGCGATTATATCTTGCCATTCAAACTTGTCATTTCAGACCCCGAAACTGGAAAAGCCATCCAGTACGAACTAGACGATGTTAAGACCAACGCACTTGTTGGTAAGCAAGTTGGGGAAATTGTTGAAGGAGATGCTTTAGGCCTACCAGGATACAAGCTTAAGATTACTGGTGGAAGTGACGCATCTGGTTTTCCAATTCGCCCAGATGTGCACGGTAGCGGAAAGAAACGCATTCTAATCCGTGGACCCCCAGGATTCAGATCCGACAGAAAAGGTACTGCCAGACGTAAAACTGTCCGTGGAAGAGAACTTGACTCAGCCATATCGCAAGTTAACATGCGAGTGGAAGAGAAAGGTGGTACACCTCTCGAAGAACTTGTTATGAAGGCTGCATAATAACCTAAATCCTACACTTTGGTGAGTGAACCTCAACTGTAAGAAATTTCTATGTTCCACCCTTCCCCTGCCAGTGTCACCACCATCCAGCATTTTCTCGAAAATGCTAAACTTAGCAAGAGCTTTGTCAACGTTCATTGGGATGGAATCCCTCCTGAAGACCTGGCTTCCTTCTCCTGTTTTGATACTAGAACATCACTTCCAGCAACAGCGAGCGTTTCCACAGTTCTTTCCACGGCGGGGTCATTATCACTCTCACTAGTTGCATCACTGAAACTAGCAAGGTCCGATTGGACAAAGTGAACAGCCGCGGACTCTCCAGAACCTGATGTTAGTTCCTTCTTGGAGAGTAAGGACTTCCCTTTGGAAGAAGACTTCTTCTTTCGGGCTTTCAGTCGCGCACGTCGTTTGGTTGTTCCACGAACAACCGCTCTAGTCCACAAACCTAGTCCTCTCACAGAGTGCAGTGACTTTGTGAGCGTAAGCATGCGTGCTGCGATGTTGGCACTACCATTTAGATCAGCATTGATACTGTAGCCACAGGATGGGCAGTGGAAGTAGTTCTGTTTAGGCCTTGTACCCTTGCTTCCACACTTCCAACATATGATTGAGGTCCATCCTTCAGGAACAGCTCGGAATCGAGTGTTTTTTCCCTCGACCTTCCAACCTAGCTGAGCAAGTCCATGTTTCAGACTGTCAGTTATTCGAGCAAAGGCCCAAGAATGTATCATTCCTCGAAACCTTCGCCCCTGGTAGTTTCCTTTCTTCGCACGCATTCGTATATTTTTCAGGCGACCAATGGCAATATAGAGTGTGAATTTCTTGGATAATTCGGAGATGTAATCGAGAAGTTGACGGACAAGGACTCTATCGTACTCCTTAGCTACATTCTCTCGCTTGGAACGCATTCGACGGAGTTTCTCTGCAACCCTGTCAGATGGTAGTCCATTATTTCTCCGGGTGTACGTTTCTCTCTGGAGATCAGCAACAAGTCTATCGTACTTCTTGATGGCTCTGACCTTCTCTCTCTGGACAAAGTAACAGGTTTCTCTTGTCTTCTCAGGAGTGAGAAGAGTAGAACAAGCTGCCTTCTCTATCCCAAGGTCAATTCCAAGAATAGCAACAGGAAGATTCTCCTCCGGAGATTCATCAATTGAAACCCTGACAGCAATGGTCATCCACCACTTCGTCTTTTTGTCTGTGAAGAGCTGCACTGCCTTCACTTCACCCTTCCTGATTTGATTCAGATGATATGGAGATATTTTGAGAGGAATGGTCAATCGATCATGACGGGTTCTCCCATCTCTTACTGTGTCAAGAGCATCTCTGATATCTAGCCACCAGTGAGATATAGAGGTCACTTTCTCCACGAGTTTGAATCTCTGAGAGAAGACCCATCGGGGTATCCTTCGGCTGCCATTGATTGATGTGGGACGTGATGCATTCCACCCTCTCTTATTCTTCAACTTGAGATAGCTTTCATAGAGTGCAACAGCTGTTTTTCGACACTCTGTCATTTCATTTTGAGAGATACGAGAAAATCTGACCTTGAAATCATGAGGGACAGTCAATCTCTGACTACACCCTGATTTGACCTTGAGTGCTGTCATAGTCAGTTGGTCTAGATTTCCATCATCAATTCTATCTCTGTTCTTACCTGTTAGCAACTTATTCTCATGTTGTTCAATTATTCCAAGAAATGCACGGATTACTCTAGTGTCTCGTCCGACAGTTTGCCTAAGCCGCTGCTTAGTTCTCTCGGTCATAGCATCCCAATTGATTGGGACCTTTACCGAGATTGTCACACCCTTGGAACGAGCCATTATCTTTCGCCTTCAGTATATAAATCTCTGACCCATTTCTTATGGTCAGTTGAGTTCACTCCCATCATTGTTTCCAAGGTTGGTTATGTACTCGTACAATATCTCTGTAAAATAGTATATAAATCTATTAAGACTGCAAAGTAAAAATAGTACAAAATTGCAGTTTACTTGATTATATACTGATAAATGATGTATTTCATAATGTCGAATTACCCGAAGAATTTATTATATTAATTACCGATATCATGATGTGACAAATATCCTGTATCCAAGAAATCCTGCTAGAATCCTTACAACTGCCTTCAAAATGGGAATGGCAATCACTCTAGCACTAGCACGGGATAGGGCCACAGGTAAGGCAAGACCACTATACTTTGGACAGGGAAATAGGATCAAAGGGATGGCAAGAGTCTGGAGTTCCGCAAAAGAAGAATATCATCAGACAGTAGAGGAGGGTCGTCCTGATGCATCAAAACTACTCAAGGCGGAAACCAATGTTCGACGTAGTTTTACTAGGATTCAGTTAAAGACATCTGTAAAATATGGCAACACGGAAACAAAACGAGTGAAACGAGAAGAGGGAAACAAAAAGTATCTCAATAATCTCTGGGACTATTCTGGAAGCAGATTACGTGATATCACAAAAAGCAGATTCAACTTTCCAAAGCCTGTATCGGTTGAGATGGATGATGGAACAGAGATTGATGGATATCATGGATCCTCGAAGATACCGTTCTATCCTGTCCGGCACAATCACATTCCAGAACTTGATTTTGCAGATATGATTAGAAGCCCACTGATGGAGCTTGCAAGACAGTGTCTGAAGTATGGAGTACCATTAAAGGATGCCAAGAAGTATATCGATGCGCTACTCCTTAGACTCATCCCCTTCATGGATTATGTCTACACAGGGAAAAGGTCAGGTCGACCTAACTATGTCCGAGATGGACTCAAAGAATTAAGAATCGTTGTAGACCAATTAAAGAACGAGTATGGAACAAGGAATGGCCAACGTCAGTCAATTACATCAGAGGTCATTGAATCTGTTACGTATGAAACTCCTTCAGAGGTTGACTGGATTCCTGAGGAAGTTGTTGAAGTCCCAGAAGAGAAATCGGGAAAGGAAACAGAGGATGATCATATATTACAAGAGGTTATCACTAAGGCTAAGAAGGACGGGGCAGTTCTAGATGACCCTCTTCAGTATCTAGAAACTTTGCTGAAGAATGGAACTCTAGACATTGAAGACTCACTGGAACTCTTGAGAGAGTATCAGGAGCAAAGCAGAAGATTGGGTGTTAAAGTTCATAGATTTGTAAGCAAGAACTTTCAGAGTCCCTTCAGCTTCAATGGAGTTGTCTATCACGGGACTGAGATGGCATATGATAATAGTGGGCTCGTCCTACTCTCAGAGGTTCCGGTTGATAGTGGGAGAGGACGTATCGATTTCGTTCTTGCTCGTGCAAGGCAACTGGCGCGAGTTGATGGTGCACCTTCAGTCGTATTATGTGAACCCTTCATGATTGTTGATTTGAAGACAAAGAACGCCTTCGACTTTGATATGTACGGGACTGAGTCACGCACTACAGATAAAAAGAAAATAGTTCGAGAGTTTGTCTTAGAACACAGGGAATTAACTCCCGATGAGTGGGAGTGTGTCCTCTCAAACACTCCAGAGGATTATGAAAAAGAGCAGCTGGATGCATATGAGAAGGAGACTCTCGCAGACTACAAGAATATAATGTGGAAAGATGATGATTCTCAGAAGAGCCTTGTAAAAGCTGTGTTAGTCGTTGACTCACACCAGAGCTGGAAAGACATTAGTGAAGCAATACTTCCTCTGGTCTTGAAGGCATACAACAAATGTATTGATGGTACAATATCCGAGGGGGATTTTCTCATCCCTTCTGATGGGGATAAGGACCTCAAAATTGCCATGAAACTGCTCTCAGTCACCAGACCTACCACTGAAACTGAAGAATTGGATATTCCTATTCCTCTGAAACCATTTGAGAAACGGGTTGAGGATGAGAAAGAGTTTGTTCTCTATCTCACTGTTCCAGGAAGAGGTTCTCCCTCTCAGTCTGCAGCATCCATCGCAGAAAGATGGTACGGTCTAGAATATGTACATAGTCTTGCACGAAGACGACATCGTGATGTGTTCTGGCTTGATCTAGTTGGTGAATACGTCGACCCCGTTCTGAGAAAGAAGCAGTTCAGGTCGAAGTTCCAAAAGAACTCTATCAAACGGTTCTTCAGAGATAGGGTTCAGATGAGGAACCTCTCTGACCAAGTGCGTGAATATATCTATGAAGGAGCACCCATTAGCTCTCTTAGAATATGGATACAGAATTTGCTCAGAGATTGTCAGAACCCTATCATTGTGGTTTCAGGATGGGAATCTCTCCGGAGAAGTACACCAAATTCACATCAAATGTATCTTGATGAGATTGTGGCAACCATCTTACAAACAATCCCGGTCAAGAGTACAACTATGTGGTTCGCGCGACCTGTGCCTATTGCACAGAGCAGTATTACCTATTCGACAAGGTGTGTTGCTCCTTTCTATCAAGGGTCACTGTGGCAGAACATTGTAGACACAATAATCTGGAACGTCACCATGCCACCTAACCGGTCCGGAGCAAGAATATCTACGAATTACCATGAACGTGGTATTCTCATAGAGCAACCTGATAAACCACTTGAATGGAAGATAGTTGAGATTGAGCCATTGCGAGGTTGGGGACAGGACTTTCAATCAGGTGGGCGAAAGATACCTGAGGCCTATTACAGAGGTGGGAGAGCAGTTATTCAACAGAGCAGTTGGCATATGGAGAAACAACTGAAAAGAACATTGGAGATCATCCCGCATTTGCTACCTCATCACGAGTACAATCCAGAACCAAAATCGAACTTTGATCTTGATATTGAGAAAGTACCAGCAGAGTACGGTGAGTCACAAGAGTCAAGACCAAGACTGACGTTCATGCCTACTCAGGTCCGTACAGAGAAGGAGGATGAAGATGGGCGGGTCAAGCCTCTGCAACCGATAGCTGACATCAATCGAAGAAGAGAATGTAGACAGATGAAGCTTAGTGTTCCATCACAACAACGGACCACGCGCCCTCCCTCAGAGTATTATCTATCCCCAAAGGAGATAGACTACCACAAGCTCGCCCTCACTGAGATTCGACACCTGAAAAGCACAATCATGTTCTTGAAGCGAGCGGAAAAAAGTCACTTGAAGGAACTCCTTAGTCAGATATCAGAGGTACTCGAAATAATCGATGAATCAAACTATGCAGGGGATACGAAATCCCTCATGAATCGGCTTCGACTCATTCGTCAGATCTTGGAAACCAACGCTTTGAGCAAGCAGGTCTGGGCCCAGTTACTTCCTTCTCGCTCTACTATTTCAGGAAACCTTTCGAGAACCCAGAGAAACCATATCACTGCTATTCAGAACCGGCACCCAGACATTCTCTTGATTACAGGAAATCACCTCTTCTTCCTGATTCTTGCAGCTCTTGGTCCTAATCCTGTGGTAGCATATACAGGGTCGCTGGCTGCATTGTGGGACTATGTGTTGCCATGGCACCTCATTGGTCTAGGATTAAAACCAGTATATCCTAAGAGCCACATTACTGGGAGATCAGTATTTGATAGACACAGGCTCTTGAAGCGATTGCATCATCGGATAGTAGAACGAAACAAGTCTATTGACCTGCAGGCATCTTTGACCAATGTTCGATTTGGACGACTGATAGATCTGCCCTCTTCGGGAGCTGCTAACTCTACCTATCTCTGGTTGCTATTCCAACGAACTCCAGGGACCAATGACATGAATGCAGCTCTCTTGAATCCAAGGGGTATCGATCCATTACTCCCGATTGTTGATACTCTCCGCGAGATGATCTCGAAGGGGACCTATTGGAGTGAGAGTGACCTGAACCTTCTGAGTTGGTACGCTAGATTACAGGGTGATGAAATCAAATTACGAATAATGGTTGCAGACCAGCACGGAGAGCAGGTCCTCTGGATAGATGACAAGAAACGTAGAAGATGGATGCCCATTGGGAACATCCACTATACGACTAGACGATTTGAGGATGTGACTCTGGTGCGCACTATAACCCTCTCTGCAAATCCGCATCTTCAGTCCATTGAATATGATGATGTTCGGCGTCCAATTCATAGATTAGAGGACATGGTCACTAGAGCGACGTTCATTCTAAACAAGGGACTAGAGGGAAGCATATCTGTTACCTGTAGGGTAACGCTTGATACTAAAAATGAGATGTACAGGGTCATCTTTACTGACAAGAGATCTGAGGAGATGATAGGGGAGCTTCTGATCAAAAAAACAGCTGATCTATTGGAAGTCCTCAGACGCCCTGACAGCGAATGTGAATCGGTTTTGGTCAATGGACACAAATTGATCTGGAACAGGTTCAAAGATATCTCATACGATGATGATGTTGCAATACTCAGACCGTGGGTAAATAGGCATAATCCCTTTCCAAAGATGAGCCTGAAGATACCGCCTACAGCAAGGGACCTGCTACATGCTACCAAGGAGTTTGATATTACCATAGAGATGTATCACGATTCATGGACCTGCCCCTTGAAACATATCTCACTAGAGGATATACAGAAGAGTCATCGCTCAGCCCAAACCAATAAGCATCACTTCCTCTTTGGATTTAGGAGTTCACTTGGAGAGCCCATACACGTCAGTAATGAGCCGGGATTGCACCATGGGTCATGTTGGAGGGCTCATGTTGATTCTCCACACACCCTCACACCTGAACTTAGGGAGCTCATGGAGGTCCGACTCACTGATTCCCAAGCACGATCTCTCTTGGGTTCTCAGGAACTAGCCTATTGGTCAAAGGAAGGGCAAAAATGGGTGACCCACACTTTCAATCTAGTGGTCAGAAAGGACTGCATTGAAGAAGTGAAGGAGTCCTGGCAGCTCCGCACGATGCTGGCGGAGTTAGGGCAAAAGTTTGACCCAAGACTTCCCGGATTGTATCTACAAAGCCCTGACAGGTGGACCCCGTACATCACTATCGAGCCAGAATGTGTGATAATCGGACTGAGAGAGAAGGACACCAGACAGATTAGAGAAAAGAAAGTTTCTAAGCGAAATGTTGCATTGTTGTACAGATATGAAGTACAAGAGATTCTAGAGCAAGAGATGAAGAGGTTTCTGAAAGAGAGAGGAATAGTGACAAACAGGAGATTGACAGCAGAGATCCAGAGAGAGATAACAGACTCGATTAAGATGTCTGGAGTGGAGGAGGACAAGGCATCCGTAGAGTTTGATGGTGCAACTGTTGAGCAAGACTCAACAGGTGGACAAATCGTCTATATGGTTTTGACCTCAGAGATTGAAATCCATAAGATTCCTGTTACTGGGCACCTGCATGATATCAGGCAATTTGGACGTGTTAAGAGGGAGGATTTTGTGAGTAATGTTAGAAACCTCCTTGATGTGTTCAATCTCAGCGATGAGGACAGGGATAGGGCTGTAAAAGAGTGTGTCAGAGTAATGAGAGAAGAGAAACTCATCACAAGATGAACAACATTTTCTCCACTCTATAGGAACAAGAGCAGATTCATCCCGAAGAACATAGTTCTTTCCCTGTGGATGATGGGGAATCATTATAGACTACAATGCTTCATGTTCCAGCCAGAAACAATGTCCATAAGCCTTACATTCATGTGCATAAGTTCACGTAAGAGTATCTGTGGTGGTTGAGCATTTGTAAAGTTAAGCTCTGCACTATTCACTGATGACAACAGTCGTTTCACTATCTGTCTTGGGTACTCCACGATGCATCTCAATGAATATCAGAAGGATACAAAATCCTAGATATGACATGATGTTAAGAATATCCACAATTGTAGGTTTAACCTCTACTGGCAAACTGATGTGTGTAAACACAGCTGCATTAGTCATAAGAGCTAGAAACAACCACGATACCGCAACCACAGTTATTTTAATTATCGATATCACCCAATACCTCAGATTGGTCGAATCTTTCCTATAACCAATAATCAACATCAATATTGTCAAAATTGCAATTGCAATTAGAAACTCAAATGAGTTCACAGGAAATGTGTCAATAGTTGGAATTCCTTGCATTTACTCACCTCTCTTCATCTTCTCCTACCACCCTGGCCAACGATGCTCTGACCAGTGATGTGCACAGTAGAATGGATAATCCCTAACACTGAAAAGTTGTACTGTTGCCATTGCGCACTGGAAATTCACACAATATCTTTCCTGAAATATCTACTACACTATTATCACGATTATTCTTCAGAAAAAACATGTACACTACTTTCCATATTGGAAGTTCCTCGATATCTCTCAATCACTGTCAAAAGAATACACAATCCCAGAAATATCAGTGCAATTAGAATATTAATGATGATCAAAGATATCTCTAATGGATACCCAGTATATGTTATAATGGCTAAAGATGCCATTTCAGATAGAAACCACCATGAAAATACAAATACTGAAACTTCGATTGCAGCAATAATCCAATACTTGAGTGCCCTAGCACGCTTTCTATAGCCTAGAGTGGCAACAAGTAGCACCAGCATTACAGCTACAATAAATAGCATAGATGCATTCACAGTGGGTCCAATATCACCAGTTGGAATTCCTTGCATTATCATATACCTCCTAATTATTTGTTACCATCCAGGCCAGCGATGTTCCGACCAGTGATGAGCACAGTAGAATGGATAATACAGAATATTGAAAAATTGCGCGCTTGCCATTGCACACTGGAAGTTAGCACAGTATTGTTCCTCTCCGTTAGGTTTCCAATCAATGATATTAATGTGATGACCGTATTCGTGTAAAATGATAGTCCTTCTACACGCTGAAATCGGATACAATCCATTGTCTATCATCAATTGATCGTGTATAAATATTCCATAACCTCCCCAGTGGCCTCCCCAATATGATTCGCGGATTCCATTTGAGATTAAATAGTTTGCACAGACCAACCATTCCCACTTAGAATCCCCAATATGATCACGATAAGCATTTGAGTAGGTCCAATATGTCGAACTTGGCCAGATTCCATCAGTACTTAGGTCAAATTCGTACAGATACGGAATCTCATCATCCAAATGGAACTCCGCTCGATCATACCCAAGAAGTATATAATATGCTTCTAGAACATCAAGATCTTCTTGGGAAGGTGCATGCCCTGACATGTAATCCACCTCAACTCCACCCTTGAAATGATGAACTCGATTTATCGACAACCTCTTACCCCACTGAGCATATCCACCAAACTGTAGCTCAACGACAACTTCATGAACTGAATCCTCAGGATAGTTGCCAAGTGACCACTCCCATGCATCATCTCCAGTATCTGAGTGTTTCAGCTGTCCATCTACATAGACCCTAGTAGTTCTGGAATATGTATCTTGATCTGCTTCAAGTTTCAGATTGATTCGAGAATCTGTGCCCAATCGTGCAAGATATGTGAGTCGTGCTATATTCGCTACTGGGAAATACTCACCCACAATCTCAAGGGGCTCTCCATTTGCGCGCTCTGGATAGAAATGGACAAGTTTCCATCCCTTTTCTACATGTGCCCCCCAATTGATTTTCAATTCTACTTTTCTTGTACCATATCCCCACACTGGAACTCTTGCGTCGAATCCGTTTTCGTTAGTAATTACTCCAGTATAATGAACTACACCTTCTACAGTTACAGTTAGAGTCCGGTCATAGGTGTCTTGATCCGCCTCAATCTTAATTCGAAGGTAAAATGATGTATCAATATATGGCTGGTTCACTTGGAAATATAGACGAGAATAGCTTTCCCGAGGAAACCAGTGACCATCCATTGCTGGTGTTAGGGGATATGCCTCAAAAGCTGTGTCGGGGTCAGTATCCACACCTAAGTAGATGGAGTCAATGAATTTCGATTCATATGCAAAGTTTAGCTTATTTGTAAAGTAGATAGATACACTCTTGGCAAAACGACCCAATTCAGCTTCTGATGGATCTGTAACAAGAGTGTATGAGGTTCCCAAAATCGAAGCTTTTATTGCGTCTGCAGTTCTATCATACCAGATTCTAAGAGTACCACTCCAACTGTAACTTTTCTGAATAGCTTGAGTGAAGGTATCTGTACCTAAGGCGTAATAACCCACGAATGCATCACTTCTTGATCCATACCATGCATCCGTGATATGAACTCTGAACATGATTTCATCATTCATATCGAATACTGCAACACCAGCATGTCCTGCCTTGTTCCAGTTGAAGACGTGTTCAAAATCGACCTCTAGGTCAAGTCCTTCACCTAGACTTGCTGGATATGTTAAAGTCTTGAGCCACATCCCACCATGTGAATATGCACTAGAGGAAGGAATGCTACTACTCATAAAACGGTCATTGCTAACTAAGAGACTGATACCACTCTGAACCTCACTCATTAGCGCCTCTCCAGTCCACGAATTCTGTACAATCCATCCAGATGTGGAGCTGCAACTATCACTGAGAAGAGTGGTTCCTGAGCTGTCCCCACGTAATGATTCTATTCCCGCCTCTTTTGAGGTTGAAGAATTTAGATCCTTTGCAACAGTTGAGATTATATCACTATCTTCAGACGATCTTGGTTCTGGCCAATCGATTGTACCGTTATTCGCCTCAAGGCGAAGGCTCTCTTCAGATTTTATGTTCCAACTTGTATTGACGAATCTTTCTATTGTGGATTGAAGACCTAAAGATGTAGTTGTGTTGTCCTCTTGATAACTAGACGACAATACCGAAGCATCAAAAACTTCGGGAGAATTTATTGATTGGTTCTCTATTGAATATAAATCATCATTGAATTCTGGCTTTGAGCTGTCTATTGCTCCGAAGGGTGTTCCTGAAATTGAAACTACCAATAGAAAAACTAACAAAACCTTTGTTGTCCACCTTAATCCAAATGTAAGTATTCTACCATAACTCATCGAATATCCACCACGATTTTCAGTTTGAGAAGAGGAAGTAATTCCTCTTTACTTAATAGAATATCTTCCTTATTAAATCCATATTATAGCAAATGGGCAATCAACAATATGGATTCCCTAAATAATACAGATTAGCCCCCTTCCTCATATGATACCATTCGGACCCCCTCATAGAACTCCTCAATATTCTCAACATCATAGTATGAGAGAGGACCTCCATCTACCGTCATCAATTCCATGAGATTCTCAAGGTTGTCTATCTCAACTGGAAATGAACCGATCTCTTTCAGTTCAGTATCATGTTTAATCCTACTGCATAAGCCTTACATCCTTGACCAGAAGTCATTGTCCTTGGTGTCAACCATAGACTTCATATGGGCAACAGGAAAATGTGACTACGCCCTAACAGCCGTTGGCGGAAGTGATTATTAAGTGACCAGAAAATACGAGGGACAATCAGAGATTAGCATTGGTACATTGGGCCACGTAGACCATGGGAAAACAACACTGGTTTCCTATCTAACTGGAGAGTGGACTGACCGCCATTCGGATGAAATTAGACGTGGAATTTCAATACGACTTGGTTATGCTGCAACTACTCTGATGAAATGTAAGAAATGTCCAGAGCCAGATATGTACACTACGTCACACTTGGCTGAAGATGGTAAATGTAAGAAATGTGGTGGCGCTCTTGATGTCTTGCGTGAGATATCATTCGTTGATAGTCCCGGTCACGAATCTTTGATGGCAACGTGTCTTAGTGGAGCAAGTCTGATGGATGGAGCAATTCTTGTAATTGCTGCAGACGAACCTTGTCCCATGCCACAGACTGCAGAACATCTACACGCTCTTGAAATCGTAGGTGTTGAGAAAATCATTATTGTTCAGAATAAAATCGAACTTGTTTCAAAAGAAGATGCAAAGAAGCACTACCAGCAAATCCTGGACTTCGTTAAAGGCACAATTGCAGAAGGAGCTCCAATTGTACCAGTATCAGCCGTTTTCGGAGCTAACACTGATCTTCTAATCAAGACCATAGAAGAAGTAATCCCCACTCCCGATCGTGATGATGAAGCACTCCCAAAGATGTTTGTTGCGCGTTCCTTTGATATTAACCGACCCGGTACTTCACCTGAAAAAATGCAGGGCGGAGTTGTTGGTGGGTCAATTGTTCAAGGTAAGCTGAAAATTGGTGATGAAATCGAAATTGCACCGGGCTCAAAGGCTGAGAAAGGGTTCAAACCAATAAAAGCCAAGATTGTCAGTCTTCTCTCTGGCAGTGGAAATTCTATAGAAGAGGCATTTCCTGGTGGACTAATAGGTGTGGGAACTGCGTTAGATCCAGCCTCGACCAGAGCGGACCGTCTTGTTGGTAATGTAGTTGGTAGAGTTGGCAAGATGCCTAAGATTTTCGATAAATTGATGCTTACACCGATACTCATGCAGCGAGTTGTAGGGATGGAGAGCAAAAAAGAGGTAGAAAATCTCAGACTCAATGAACCAATGATGCTTGTAGTTGGAACCGCCCCAACAGTGGGTGTGATTACCAGATTGCATGGTGATGAGATTGAATTAGCACTCAAACGCCCTGTAGTCGCTGAAAAGGGTCAACGTATAGCAATTGGTCGACGAGTAGAAAACAAGTGGCGACTGATTGGATATGCTGAGATTTAGACTCCAACCAATACGACAATCAGAGCACATCAACAGGTGTTGAATTTGCCTATAATCGTGGTACTTGATACAAACATTCTAACAGTACCTGCTCAGTTTAGTGTGGATATATTTGCTGAATCTGAAAGAGTTGTGGAAAGAAGAATAGAATTTGTCGTTTTAAAATCAGTAATTGAAGAACTTGAAACAAAACTTGAGGTTGCAGTAAGAACTGAGAAGTTCAAGTTCAGAATAGCCTTGGATTTTGTTGAAAGATGCACCATTATTGGCTTAGATGAAGTGACTAGTGCCAAACCAGTAGATGATCAGGTCCTAGAATATGCCCTATCAGTAAATGGTGTTATTGCAACAAATGACAAGGAACTTCGTGAAAAATCTCTGAAACGAGGAGTTCCTGTTCTCTTCATGAGGGGAAAGAAACGACTAGAACTCCAAGGCACTATAAGATGAGAACATGTCACAATGTTTTTATGGTTTCCAAAGCGATGCTGCCGCTGAGCCCGTCGGGTTCAGATACCAGGGCATGCCCTAGGTTCTGATTATTCTGAGAAGAATTGTCCTGTCAGGTAAGGAGCGTCTTGAATTGTACAGTATAGTCACGGTAAAGGATGTCGTTCGTATTCCACCTTCACAGTTTGGGTCACCAATCGAGGATGCAGCGATGATCCACCTGCGAAAGCAACATGAAAATGTTCTAGATAGAGACATAGGTCTCATGATTGCTGTTATAGGGATAGATGATATTGGTCAAGGTCGCCTGATGCCAGGTGATGGTGCAACATACCATGCTGTTGCCTATCGTGTTCTCGTTTTCAAACCACTACGAGGAGAACTTGTTGAGGGCAATGTTGTAGAACTCATGGACTTTGGAGCATTCATTCGAATGGGGCCTCTTGACGGTCTTTGTCACGTGAGCCAAATTTGTGATGACTTCATCACTCAAGACGCTAAAGGTAGTTCACTTCTTGGAAAAGAAACTGGAAGAACACTCTCTGAAGGTGACATGGTTCGTGCCAGGGTCACATCAATTAGCTTCGAATCTGGCAATAAATCCGGAAAGCTTGGTCTTACTATGAGACAACCATTCCTCGGAAAGATTGGACCAGAAGCTTCATGGATTGAAGATGATGTGAAGGCAGCCCGTGGAGAAACCAAGAAGGACAAGAAGAAGAAAAAGGAATAGGTGGGAATAGAAATAGCAAAATTAAAAGCTTGCAAAGCCTGTCACTATCTCACACCTGAGAATGTGTGTCCCAACTGCAAGGGAACAAACCTCTCAACATCCTACACAGGGATTGTTGTAATCCTCCCAGGTAAAGAACACGAGGACCCAAGAAAGGGCTCCTATGTTGCCTCCCGCCTTAACATCGACAAGCCAGGTAAGTACGCACTGAAGGTCCGGTAAGACCTCAAAACTGTGTCACTGGTGAAAGCTTTATTAGACAACCAAAAAACGAATGCCTGACCCACAACAGATGCGGTCCGATTCTCAGTAAGTGATGCCAATGAATATCGAGATTCTAAACGAAAGGGAGAACAAACCCCTCGGAAGGAAAGAAATTGCCTTCAAGATAGATCATGCAGGTGCGAGTACTCCCAGCAGAGCAGACATTCGTTCAAAGATTGTAGCACAATTCAATGCAGACTCCTCATCTGTAGCAATTAGCACTCTCGATACCCACTTTGGGATTGGCATAACAAAGGGTTCTGCACACATTTACACTGATGCTGCGCAGATGAAGAGAATCGAACTTGACCACATGGTCAAGAGAAATGAGCCCAAGAAGGAGGGCGAAAAATAATGCCCAAATCACACAACATGTACAAAGTCGATAAGTCTGGAAAGGTAAGCACTGCCAAAAGATCCTGCCCCAGATGTGAAAAGGGCACATTCATGGCTGAACATTTTGATAGGTTCGCCTGTGGTCGTTGCGGTTATACTGAATTCAAACGCAAAGACAAGAAGAAATAGAAACTGAAAGTTTCTTTTGCATTTTTACAGTCTTAGAGAACAGTCTATTCACCGATTATAGCCATTATCCATCTGATGAATAGGAGCACTCCAACTATCATTGTAATTAGAATATCTGCCAGAAAGACCCCTGGAACAGTCACTTCAAGAATAGCTGATACGAGGAGCGCTAATGGAAAGGTCACAATGAAGGGGAGTGTTGCAATGGTGAGTGAAACCTCCTCACTGGAAACCATCACATTCACAAGAAGCACTATCCAGATAGCATAGATTGCGATGAGAATTGATGCTTCAACTATCATTTACACTGGCTCCTGATGAGATGCTTGCTATTTTGATAGAACAATGTGTGTATCACAATGGAAACTCTAGCAATCCCTTATCATGTCATATCATAGGAAAATGCAGTAACTTCTAGTAAAATCATTCGCCTTTCTGGTTTCATGAGAGAGTGAGTTGCTGATAAACATAAGCAATTACAGGTCACTGTGGTTAGTTCTAGTTGCACCTCACCATACCATGGTTTTCGGTATAATGGGGGACGGGCTGACAAGTACGGTACACTATCGTGAAGTGTCAATAATTCCGCCAATTCTCTCGAGAATCCCAATCGCAGATTTTAGAAACTCCGATTTTTTAATACATTAATTATACAAAAGATGAAACAATTTTTATAGAAGTACATCTTAGGATAATATGACAGTAGGGACCGTTTGAAGACGTGTGGGAACAATAGTACAATCTCTGAGATGGAATCTGAAATTCCTCTTCTAGACTATCAAAGAAGACAACTCCCATTTGAGAAGGTACTAAGATTATCGACTGGTCTCTTTGAAATTACTAGGAGGGACAAATCTGAGTCCAGAAAGTTCAGAATCAGGAAAAAGAGTTTCAATTATCGAATCGGTGCAAACACCATTAGGCTTTTTCACATTGGCAATACTCGTTCTCGAAGCGATTCTCCTTGGTGAATCACTAACCACTGGTCGAATAGAGCCATGGATGCCAATTCTACTTATAGCTGTTGTAATTGTGTTCGTATTTGTACTAGTACTAGTAAAACCCTCAGCTGTGGGAGTTTTACAGAAAACAGAACGATCTGAAATAACTGTAACAATGATGTTCCCGAAGGAACATTCCAATGTCAACTTTAATATCGGATGTGGAGAGCTGTCAATAAAACCAAAAGGAAAGAAGAGAACCACGGAAACCTTCACACCAACTGCCAAATACGAAGGAGGGTGGTATCACACACTTCCATCCCATGTAACTCTAGAAGACCAAATCAGAATCAGTCTCAAAGATACTACTGGAAAGACATGGAAAACTAAACCCTTCATTCCACGTGCAATAGCACAAAATTTGGAACTAGATCCAGCACCTGTTCCTGCTGATGGAGGCGGATGATCAATGAATCCTGATACATTAGAGTTCAAATTTGAAAATGAGAAGGAGAAAGATGGGAAGCGAACTTTTGGGAAGAAGGAAACTCCTTGGTATAAGTGGACAGTATACATGAACGAAGATGGCGAAAAACTAGCATCGGTTAAATATGTGGAATATAGACTTCATGACACCTTTCCTAATCCTATTCGATTCTCCAGGGATGTAAAATCTAAATTCGCATTGTCTTCAGCAGGTTGGGGAGAGTTTACAATCTTCATCACAGTCTATCTTAATGATGGTCAAGAAGTCGAAACGACTCATCGTCTAAATCTATCCATGTGATTTCCTCCGTTCCTACGAATAACTTTAGAACTCGGTCCAGCAAACCTAGCTCTGCAATAGCGCGTTGGGATTTGGGAAAGAGCGCTCTACTTGACCACAGGACAAGCACGAATGGTTCGAGCATCCGGCATTATACGTCTATCTCTACCCACCTATCACAGGAATTTCATGCAAGATTTTTATAGCATCAATGATTTCAAATACAATTGAGGAATTTAGAATGAAGATTACAGCAGTGAAAGTGATCAGTTTCTCCCCAACTGGGGGGTCAAAGAAAGTAGCCGAAGTCATCGCCAAAGGAACCAAAGCCCCCATTGATCACGTAGACTTAACACCGCCCAGCGCACGAACCCAGCAATTTACGGAATTCAAGGATGAGCTCGCCATCGTCTCAGTTCCCGTCTATGCAGGACGGGTACCCACTGAAGCTGCCTATAGGATACGGAGGCTGACAAGTAATAGAGCGCCGTGGGAAGTCAAACGCCCAACCAAAATCCCTGCAGTCATTGTCGTAACCTACGGCAATCGAGCATACGAAGACGCACTCCGCGAACTAGGCGACATCATTTTTGAGGTGGGATTCCAACCCATCGCAGCCGGTGTCTTCCTCTGCGAACACTCCTTTAGTGTCCCAGAAACGCCTACAGCGCATGGACGACCAGACGCAGAGGATCTAGCCAAAGCTGAAAAGTTTGGCAAACAGATACGGGAAAAGTTTGAAGGTGTCGATTCCATCGAGAACCTTTCCCCAGTCAATCCTCCTGGCACAACTCCATACACGTTATCGATGCGTGCCAATCTCACTTGGTACGACTATGGTGAATTAGCTACTCCTTACACCAATGAGGAACAATGTACCAAATGTGGGACGTGTGTAGATGTATGTCCAACTGCTGCGATTCGGATACAGCATGTTGCATCAAATCCATCGCCTATGATTGGATACAACCTTCGTCTA
Source organism: Candidatus Thorarchaeota archaeon (assembly GCA_016840385.1). Next base: position 145,893 of record JAEOSL010000001.1, read on the forward strand.
ATTTCTACAAATCATAATTCCTGTATCTGGTGTTGTGCCTGTGTCAAAAACTGTCCAACCGGCGCTCGGGCCATGAGCCAGCGTATACTTCAGTCACAAGAAAGCCTGAACAAGAAATACCCAGAAAGAAAGGAACCTGAAACATACCTCTAATCCCATGTACGAGTTATCAATTTCTACTGATTCATGTGGTTAATTTCTGTTCACTATAATTCATACTTTTACGGTCTACACTCACCCCCTACGAATAACTTTAAAACTCCCGCAGCCAAAACCCAGTCTAGCATAGCGGGTTAGGAACCGTTTATGTATGTTATTTAGGACGGGGTGATTTTCGTGAAACGAGAGATTATTGGTCTTTTCATCATAGGTTCTTTTGGTTTTCCAGCTCTACTCTATATCTCTGATGCAGCTTCTGGTGGACAATATTGGACATCTTATCCAGCACTTCTAGAATATTTACCTGCATATATTGCAACAGTACTCGGTGTTTTCATTGGTTTATCATCAGAGGGGATATTTCGAGATAGACAAACAAGTAAAAGACTGGACGAAATGAAGATCGTACTTAAAGACGAGCTTGAGAGAACTGTTTCTTATCTTGCTCCACAGAAGGGCAATTATCTTCAGGTGCAGGCATGGGATTCGTTCATTAATTCTGGTGATTCAGCATTACTCGAACCTAAACTTCAGAGAGAACTCTTCAAGATATATGACCAAATAAAAAATCTGAATATTGATGTGCAAAGCGAGGCGGCTGCAGAGCAAGCATCTCAAATGGACCCAGCAAACATAGATAAATTTCAACATCATGCTGAGTTAGACAGAAGAAACAGATTGAAAGAGCATAACCTCTCAGAGGTTATCAAGAAATTAATCGCCTCAAAGGTTCTTGATTCAACTGAGGGTTGAAATTGAAAGAAGAAAAGAGTAGTTTCATTAGGGACTTGATAGCAAAAGGTGAGAGTCGAACCGTAGAATTTCTAAAAACCTTGGACTTGTCTGATTCTAAAGACCAAGAGAAACTCATCAAAAGTATAGTTGCATTTGCAAATTCAACTGGAGGATACATAATCATAGGCATTGATGATTCTGGAGAAATATGTGGCATCCCTCGTGATGCATTCAATCCTGATGATCTGAATATGTTCATTATTGATTCTACGACTCCAGATCCACATTTCGAATCCTACATGGTTCCCTTTGATGACAGATACCTTGGTTTGATTACCATTCATAAATCTCAAGTACCAATCGTGACAAAACGGGGTAAGTTCTTTGTACGAAGAGGAGGAGCTCCAGTATCAATTGATATTTCATCATTTTTCAAGCAGAAGAAACTGGAAAGTGAAAGTAGGACCTTACTTGTGCTGACTTTTATAGCAGTGATTATGGGTTTTGTTATAAATTTTCTATCAGCTTTTCTTAGTACAATAATCCCCACCGAAGCTGTTATACTGACAATCTTTGTAATTGGTGTTACTGCTATTATTACATCATTGTCATTTCTTTCATCACAATCTACCCTAATGGTTGAAACAATCACTAGGAGAGCTGTCACATATTTCCGCAGAGCTTTTCCCCTCATTATTGGAATTGTCATTTTCTTAGAGTTTTGTATTGCATTCTTCTGGGTCTCTTTTAATTTGGGGATGTTATTGTTATTGGCAATGTTCCATTTCGTCATCTATCTACTCTTAGGTGCTGTTGATTTCATTTCAACAACTAAACTTCGGCAATGGATTGGTTTATTGACAGTCGCTGTTTTACTGGGACTTGGACTTATCTTTATCCCTGAAACATTGGGTCTATCGAACATAGCGGTTGAAATCACGGGCGTTCTCATAGGCATCGTTGCAGGTATTTCAATATCCGAATCTTGGAAAGAGATGGATTCTAGACGATCAATAAGAGAGTTAGATTTGCGTATCATAAATGAATTATCAATGATACAGGAACAGGTTCTTGCTTATGATGAAGTTCCTCGACCTTGGCCTGTCTGGGAATCTGCAATTTCGAGTGGTGCAGTTCTTCAGATATCTAGAGAAAGATATGAATTGCTTTCAAATGCATATCGTGCAGCCGAAACCTATGACCAAACTAAAAGTAGCTCAAACAAAGTAGCAGTTCTTTCAGCAATAAGTGCAGTTTTTGAGTAAATCATCGAGAAAACACAATTGAACTGTGATATTCATCAAGCAACAATCTTACCCTCTACGAATAACTTTAAAACTCGCCCAGACAAAATCCACTACCATAGCGGGTTGGGGAAGCCAGTCCTGCTCGGATTCGTCCGTGCATGGGCAAAGCCTATCCCGCGGGGCTCATAATGCGGCGACGCTTCGAGCTCCCGCATCGGAAACCCCGAGATCAATGGTTCGACGATTCATGATTTCCATGAATCGGGCCAAAATCCATTACCCGCTACCATTTCTTCTTCCTCACCATCGTTTCTAGGGAACTTGAAGTATCTTTATCACTTCGATTGTGAAATCTTTCATTTAAGATACTCATCCCAAAGTGAGTCAACAGATAATCCATCACTTTCAATCTGTCGTGCAATTTTCCAACTACGTTCTTCATCACTAGTAATCAAACTAATTGCTGCTTTCATCTTACTAGGATGATTTGGTGGAGCAACAAGTACCCAACGAATTGCATCATCCCTTCCACTTGTTCCTCCATGTGATGATAATGCAAGTCTCTTCGAATCACTATAATATTGAACAAAGACTTCACTAACATTCATTTCAATTCCTAAAGGTTCCATAATGTAGTGTACTTCATCATGAAGTAATCTATGCTTATTTTCACTAATTATCTGTAATAACTCGTTAGCAATTTCATAATGAGTATTTGATTCATCATTCGCAATCCCATCTATCGCTGAAAGATTCAGCTTGATTACATCTCCATCTTCATAGCATAATGTTTCTTTCAAGGGTGTTCCTTTATCTATGACGAATTGGATGTGTTCCTGAGTAACAACAGGTTCTATCCCATACTTTTCCCTGTATTCTTCCACTTTCTTTCCCGCATGAAGTACATTGTGTCGTGTGACCGTTACACATGTACCTGTGATACACCCATCTTCTGGTACCATCTCTTTAGGATAGTACGGTTTATCCTCTAGAGGTGCATTCTTGACAGTTTCGTGCAATCCTATGTTATGGACTGCTTTATCGCCCCTAGGAATTCCCCACTTCTCTGCCATGGCACCATACAACCGCGGTAGATCAAGCCGCTTCTTATCAGTACGATGAATCTTCACCTCAAAATCGCCAAACTCTTGATAGAACTCTATTGCAAGTTTCATACGTTCCTTGTTCTTCTCATAGTAGGTAAGACGTCCATCCTCAGCAAGATGAGCATCACTCTCTGCGATGCCCACGAAGCGCATACGAAACTTTCTGAGTTCGGGAAAATGCAGATTGGACACCTGCGCAGCTTCCTTGGTCCCCATATGGGTGATCACATCTCTATAATCCTCCAACCGCTTTCCCTGCAGGTCACCAATGATATGCATCATCTCCCCATCAAAGGAGTAGACACTGTCGTACTTTCGAATCCTGTTTGCTGCAGGGTCCTCCAACTGCGTGAGCTGACCCATGAGGTCATTGAGATAGTATTCCGAGGTCTGCCCACCACCACGGATGTGTAGATGGTCTCGTATTCCATCGATAAGGCGTGCCTTATCCTCCTTATTCATGTAGAATTTCTGGTCCTCCAGCACATTCACCCATTCGTCGGGACTGGTATTGATGTGCCAGTAGTAGAGCCTGCTGTCGGTGACTGCGACACGGACCTCTTGGTGGGGGATCTCATCTAGACCCAGACGGGTATTCAACTCAGCCTGAATGGTTTCCCTGTTTCTGTAGATGTCACCAGAAATCTCCCGCAGACGGTCTTCATCTAGGGGTTTCTTAGTATCGTAGAGTTCTGCATAGCGAACCGTGTTTTGTTCAGGATTCTCAATCCTCTGGTGAATATCGTATACAATATCTGAGAGTTCCTTCACCGACAGACTCTCCTTCTCAAGTGAATCAGATGCAACCTCGTGGACATCTTCTGGGGAAATCCGATGCTCAAGAGCCTCCTTGGAGACCTCGCTTTCATGCTCTAACCGTTTCATCTCATGAATCTCGATAGACTCAACTGGTTTTGGTCGCACTCCCTCTCGCCAATTCTCCACTACTTCTTCACCAAGTTCCTCTCGTTCAGCAATCTCCCTACTGGAAACCTCCTCCCCATCTGAGATGACTCGGATGTACTGTTCACAAATATCATAGCTTTCAGGCGAGAGTCCATTCTTCACATGGGGATGCTGTTCTACTGCTAGGTCAATCTCTTCCATGGACCTCAACCTAACCTCGCAATCCGACAGTCTATCCGTACTTGACCCTCTTTCTAACTCTGGTTCCGTATCGCCACCAGTTTCATCCAGCTCATCAATGACTTCCTTCAGCCTACTCTCGGTATCTCGTGGAACCTTCTCTGGTTCCTCAAGATCCCCCAGCGCACGCTCCATCCGTTGTGAGACCGTTTCCTCGCTGCGCTCCTGTACCTCCATATCTTCAAGCGCCTTACGAAGACGACTTTCGACCTCACTATCTCCACTGGGTTCCTGTGGTCGTCTGGGCTCTTTGGGGTCTAACTCCTCTACCTCTGGTGGAACTACCTCAACGGTCTCTTCCTTCTTTGGACTATCTTCTACCTCACCCCTGCGCCTGCGAGACCGTTCAGAGGCATGCCCGACCATGGGATTACCCTCAAGCACTCTCACTCCTGATGGCTACGAGGATGTCCGAGAGGACAGTGACATCCTTTGGCTCATGAAGTACCCCTGCAGCATGAAGAAGCAGACGTTCAGTGAAGGGGATGAGCGTGCTATCTGAAGGACAGAACTCCTTGGCCACCACACGGAGCATCTTTACCACTGGAAGGGCGTTTCCAGTCTTGGCAGACCTAATGCGGTCCAGATACTTCTCTACAAAGAGTGGTTCGCTGACGATTTCGGATATGTCGGTTTCAGAGTTCTTTGAAAGGGACACGACTTGCGGTAGGGTGGGGGTACCTTGGATTGTAGTTGGTGCTGGTTGACGGACTCCTTTAAGCAAATCCTTCATCTCATCAGAGAGAGGATGACTCTGCTTGAGCTCAGGGTGAGCGTTGAAGACATCTGCCATGGTAGTCCTGACCAAGGCATCATTCCATACTCGGCGTGGGAGGGAAATATTGACCAGTTCCGAAAGTGGCTGTACTTGAAAATTGGCTGGAACGTTCCTGGTCATGATGCGAATGACCGCCTCTCCTACACCCATCCCACCGATGTGGTTGATCTGGGCATCGGTGCACAGAGCCTGCCTACCCACCAGTAGACGTTCCTCTAAGTCGGTGAGAGTGTGAATGATGACATTCCCCGGAAGTTTCACAGCCTCTGGAACCATGCTACCAGGGAGCTGGTCAATAAGGAGGAGACCGAGACCGTTTCCTCGCTGGGTTCGGAGCATCTCGACGATGTTGTCGATGGCCTTCTGTTTGGAGGTTGGTTCTGCATATCCTGTGGGTCCTGATACACGCTTGAGTAGGTGATGGGCCTCTTCCAGCACAAGCAAGTGACTCACCTCCTGCTTCGGGTTAGCAATGAGGTATTCCCCGATTCCTGCGGTGAGTGCTCCAGTGAGAAGGGCTCTATCCTCAGGGGAGAGGTCTCGGGTTTCGATGATAGTTGGATGGGCTAGGAGTTCAGGAATCGATAGACCTGCGGGAGTGTTGAGCATGTCCACCAGTATATCGTTTCTGAACATGCTGCGAAGACGGGCATCAAGAGCCCCGTAGAAGTCTTTACTCATCTCTTCCCCATATGAGATGTGACTTGTAGCTACCTGTTGGAACGCCTGATAGAGGTCTGCAAGAACTATAGGGCGACCCCTAACGTTCCCCATACGTCCCCAGCCGCAGTTCTCGTACATGGTATTGAAGATGTCATCAAAGTGCATGGAGATGACACCGTCATTCGGGAGCGCTGCAGTGTGAACGTCTGTGAGTCGATCAATGTATTTACCCACAGGGACTCCAGGTGGGACATCCCACATATTGTAACGGAGTGGTGCAATGTCGGGATTTCCCGCAGTAAAGATACGGAACTCAGGGAAGAGGTCTTTGAGTAAGCGCCAGTCCTTGACATTTCCAGGAGTAATGATGATAGGAATTACCTGATTACGATAGGCCTGCGCCACAAGACTCACCGCAGTGGTTGTCTTTCCGGATCCAGTATTCCCGTAAATTCCAACATGGGATGCCAGCATTTCTGGTACAAAACCCTGAGGTTGTGTCTTCTGTATTTCACCATTTCTAAGAGTATAACCTAAGAGAATGAGCCGCTCCAAAGGAAGACTCCAGAGACCTTCCCCCTGCTTTTTCTTCTTCTTAGATATAGGTGGGGGGCTAGGTTTCTTTTGTTCATCCAGCTTCTCTCGAACAAATGTTTGCATGGGGGTTTCTTTGGCGGCTAGTATCTCGGAAATATCCGTACTACCCGATGCAAAATCCTCTCGTCGGGAAACCCTCAGTCCAATATCGCATTGTGGAAGGGTGAAATAGGTTATAGCCTCTTCAGGTGTGAGAATTGTATGGTTTCCTACAGGTCTGCCTGCAAGAGCCTTTTCAAAATCCTTCTTTCCCTTCTTGATCTTGATTTTCATGTCTTCCTCCGCGTCAGCTGGAGTTATCCCACTCATGAGCATGGATATCACACGTTTTGCCTGTGATTCGGCATACTTCTTGTCCTGATGCCAGTGGGTGGCAATCACTGAAACCTTTCCAAGATACTGACTACTCATTCGCTGAATCTGTCTGTTCAGACGTTCAGCTTCACGTGTTGCTCTAGCGTTGACCTTGGTTGTTGATTGTTGAGAGGATTGAGAGAACATTCCTGGAGCAGAAACCACCTTCTGGGAACGAGTCATAGCATACTCGTATTCTCGTTCAAGACCCTTTACTTTCCGTTTGCTGCTCTTTGAAGGGGTGATGAATACCTGAAAGATGATGTTGTCAATACCCTGAATTACTTCACCTACTGCATCCATGGGGTCAATTTGAGGGAGCCCTAGGTTTTTATCTTCAGTGATCAGTGGTTCTCCAGTTATGCAGGCAGATACTCCTTCCATGTTGATATCAACGGTGAGTCCAGAGAAGTGTGATTGAATATTCGATTTGAACTTCGGTAGATGTACATTGATTGTGGATGAGAGGGAGTCGATTCTACTCTTCAGACGGTCCTCATCATTGCCCCAAGTGAGGAAGAACACTCGGGTCGTTCCATCGATACGCTCAAGTCGAAGTCCTACAGGAGTTTCTATGACCATCATACCGCGGAGGATGTTTCTAAAAGCCTGACGATAGTTTGGATTTCTCTTTCCAGTTGCTGTGATTGATAGATAATTCTCTGGAATCTCAACTAACTCTACTGCTCCAACGAGCATTGGTCCTTTCCATGATTCAAACATAATTTACCACCTATTACATGGTGAAAATAGATGAGTCGAGTAATCATATGCCTTTGCTAAATGTTAGAAGTCCAACATGGACCAGTTAATCGTGTGGAGAAAGAAGTAGGCTCTTTCGAGTAGCTAAATCCATTCTATGAGTCCTTTATTGATGATTAGAAGGCACAATGTTAGACTTCTGATACTCATGAAGGACTCATTTTGCAGGATTGTGATATTCTATACTCATGATTGAATATAATTGAAATCAAGCCAAATCTTGAGTATATCATCCAATTTTTCACGTTCATCCAAATCCGATTTCATACTTTTAATATATTCAGAGAAACCCCCATGAACATCCATTAGAACAAGATATACTCTGAGTGCATTAGACGTTACTGAGAATAGAAAGTCAACATAGGGTAAGTTTTCAGAATCAAAAGTTCCACCATGAAAAATCGGATTTCGTATGTTGAGATAAATATTATCAAGTTTTTTCTTGACTGCTTGTTGGTCTTTGGTTGTGATTGCTATTATCTCTGAAATGAATGAAGCTGCATCTCTTCCAGTTTTCTTCGAGATAGTTTCTAAGATAATCCAGAGATCTATGACCTCATCTTCAATAAACTCACTGCAAATAGCTCGATTATATCTACGTAGTACTCTAAGCAATCTGGGAACTTCTTCATGCTCTGAAACTGCGATTTCCTTTATTCTATCAAGTATCTGTGAAACACGTTTCCAATCAACTGCATCAAAAATACATCTCTGCCTCCATCTTCTGCTAAATGTTGCAGGATAGAGATCTGATCGTATATTGTATCCACCGCTGATTGTAAAGCTTTCATACCGGTTGCAACTAATTATCCAATTGACACCAACTGAACTTGGGTTTAGAAGACGAAGACTAGTCAATAGATACTCTATTTCAGTAATTGGCTCATCTCGCATCATTCGTTCAATCTTTTCAGATTCGCTCTTAATTCGTGGGTAGGAGGGATTAGGTATTATTTCGAGAATATTATCATGAGTGCCTTTCCATCCTTGATCTAGATCTCGACTAACGAAGTATGTCTTTTCAAACAAAGTTGCTTTCCTAATCCTCATTGTTTTAGAAATAACATGGATTTCTTGTTCCATGTCAAAATTGTACAGGAAACACCAGTATCTTCTTGGAGGTATTTTGAGCTCTACACATCGATCTAGTTCCTTACGTGCATATTCAGAAATCATATTTCCATCTTCTGAATTACTATCTGAAGGATCCCAGAATATCAATCCTCCAATAAGTCCTGAGAGCACCCTATTAAAACTCATATCCTTCAGAAGCATGAGATGGGGAGAAGCTTCAGCTATATCTTGCATGAAGGTTACCAGATTTTTCATCTCTTCCATATCGTGAAAGAAATCATCAGGTTCCATAGTCCTTGAGTCAAAAGAAGTATCTGTTCTTTCGATGATTCTTTTGAACATTCCATAGATTTTTTCTTTATTGCTCTCGTCGGTCATCATTTCACGCTTCAATTACTCGTCTGCCTAATCCGACTATTGTTTTCCTCCACAATGAGGACAGAAAGGTAGTCCATCCTCAATCTTTGCAGAACAGAATCGGCATACTCCGGGAGTTGCCGCTGGTTGATCTGCACCCCGAATTACCTGTACTGTGATATCAACGGTCTTTCCAGTCATCATGGAATAACTGTTGTCAAAAACAATCAGCAGAGGTTCAGTCTTCTGACAGTGATACTCTATCTCAATCTCATCTACCTTTTCTCGTGTGAAGTATGCCTTGTCAACGTGAAATGATTCTGGAGTTTCATACATCTTACTTAGAACATGAACCGAGATATCATTGCCTTTTGTTACCCTTCCAAAAACTCGGATTGTATCACCGGAGCTAGCATTCACATCAATGGATTCAAGATAGCGAGCATCAATCACGATACTCTCTCTGAGCGGCTCATCTTCAACTGACAATGGGGGATGTTCAGCTGCAACACTGATATCGAGATGATTATATTTCCTTGAATGAGGGTTTTCAAAGACAACGTATAGAACATCATGAACTTCCGAAGTAAATTCGGTCTTGGTCTTGCCACCCTTCCCCTTTTTCCAGAGGGCTCTCTTCTCATCATACCCATCAAGTATCCCGATTAGCGGTTTCTTCTTCATATCGCCTGATCTGATGATATATACACCAAAATTTTCTCCTCTATCATCACTGGCAGCTACTGAAAGAGTTGTTCCAACTCTACATGGCACTTGCACAAAGTCCCATTCCCCATTCTCTAATTCTATACTCTTACTTAGTTTACCACCTTTTAGCTTCAATCTAATCCCTTCCTAATATAAGATAAACCACACAAATCTTGTAAGCTGAGGGTTCGAATACATCTTTCGGTTCACTAACACACCACTACCACTTCTTCTAACAAACTACTAGAAACAGACTTATTCCCGTTCTTCAATGGTAATTAGTGGGACTATTCGATCTGGGGATAACCTATGGTACAAAAAGAACATCCCTGTATTGCACTACCATGTGTATTCATTCTATCAATGAGTGTAGGTGTGGCTCTAACTATAGTGTGTACACCCTTTTTATCAACAGG
>JAEOSL010000085.1 GCA_016840385.1 Candidatus Thorarchaeota archaeon
AACTCGTATCCGAACCTGCTAATATTCACCACAACATTATGATGACCAAGGTCGAATGTATTATTGAATTCCATCCAATAAGTTCCATTATTCCCAAGTAGCGTATATGGTGAACCGTCTATAGTGATAGATTTCTGTGTGGCTCCATCAATGAGTGTTCCGTATGAATCTCTGTAATCAATTCCTAAGATAACACTCTGAGTCCAATCAAAAACAATGGTGGTCCATGATGCAATCGCAACAGTAGGCTCTTCACTAATTGAGAATGGCACTGATGTTGATTGTGTAGCAAAGATTGCACTTGATGCATCAATATGAACTGAAAAGATACCAATACCAGGAGGATCCATATCACCATTGTATGTTCCATGATATGCTTCAGTTGAAACATTCCAGACAAGTGGCAAGACATGTGAACCAATTGTAGCAGTTAGTGACCCTGTTTGAATTGGGGTTCCATTACTCATTCGATAATGAATCATTATTGTTGTAGATTCAACGTAAGTGATGCTATCCTCATTTGACCAAGTAATTTGGATTGATGTTGGATCCTTATCAAGAGTAAGAGATTCAGAAGGATCCTGAATGTATGCAAATCCGAATTTTGATGCTTGGATTTCTAGACTATGTGTACCAAGACCAGGTGGATTGTCAGAACCACTAAATTGAGTTCCATACGCTCCTTGAGTGCTGTTCCAGAGAAGGTCCCATCTTGTTCCGCCAATCGTAACATTCAGTACTGCTCCAAGGACGTCGGAACCATTGCTCATCGAGTATGTTACGAAGAGGTACGTATATTCGAAGTATGTAATGCTGTTAGAATTACTCCAAACCACGGTGATTGTTGTTGACTCATCTATGATATTGAGTGTCTTGGTTGTATCTGGCAATCCATCATACCCTACTCTATCGGCTGCGATTATCAGACCGTGGCTTCCCATTCCTGGTGGATTATCTGTTCCGTTGAAAGTGATACGATAAGTTTCGCTTGCTGCATGCCAAACCAGATCCCATAGAGTTCCAGCAATTGTTACGTTAACTGTTGCACTAGTAATGGCTGTTCCATCCGCAATGGTGTAATTCACTACAAGAGTATCAGACTCAACGAATGTTATCGTACCATCTCCAATCCAATAGCTATCAATATCTCCCAACTCACCACTAATGGTCAAAGTTTCTGCATTATCAGTAGTCGTTTCATATCCTGTTTTATTTGCGATGATTGAAAGACCGTGTGAACCAAGTCCTGGCCATGTACCCGATTCAATGAAAGTGATTTTGTATAGTTCTAGAGCTCCATCCCATGTAAGAGGCCATGTATCTGCGCCGATTGTAACTTCAACAGATGCGCCTGGGATGTCCGTTCCGTTTGACATTGTATAGTATACATATAGTGTCGTTGATTCTGAATAAGAGATATCGTTTCCATCTGTCCAACTTGTAGAGATGGAAGTCAGTTCTTCAAGAATTGACAGACTCTGCGAAATGTCAATGTGTTCCTGATAGTTTGCTTTTGATGCCATTACAATTAGAGAATGTGTTCCAAGACCAGGTAATGCATCCATCCCTCTAAATAGAATTTCATAGGCTCCTGCAGAACTGTTCCACACAGTCATATAGAGTTCCGTGTCAATCGTAACATTGACAATGGCACCAACAACTGGTGAGGTGTTACTCATCAAGTAGAATATTCTCAAAGTTGTTTCATTAACATAGGAAATGGTGCTACTCGAAATCCACTGGAATCCGAGGGTTGTGTCTTCGACACGAAGCGTCAATTCCTCAAGAGAATCCAATTGGGGCTCGAATCCATATCTTGATGCCTCAATAACAACAGAATGTGTTCCGTACCCGGGAGGAATATCACTTCCGAAAATCGTAGTTTCGTATGCTTCACTCAAAGGATTCCATGTGAGTATCCAAAGTGTACCTCCGATTGTTGCATTCACTGTTGCAGAATCGATTGGAGTGGCATCACTCATCAGGTAAGCAACGGATAATGTTGTGTTACTGTGATAGCTGATATTGTATCCATTTGTCCAAGCTATAACCAGACTAGTTGACTCTATGCTGATTGTCAAAGTTTCTAATGAATTACTTTGTGACTGGAAATCTTCTTTCCATGCAAGAACAGAAGCTGAATGGATCCCAAATCCTGGAGGATTGTCAGAACCGAGGAATGTATACTCGTATGCTTGAGTTGTGATATTCCAAACGAGAACCCATGGAGTAGTATCAATCGTTACATTCAGGGTTGCTCCAGTAACAGGAGCCGTGTTATACATCTGATATATTGCTCTGAGAGTAGTTTGTTCTACGTAGCTGATGCTATCACTATTTACCCACACTAGGCTTAGGGTCGTTGGGATAACAGGCAATGTCAGAATTTGACTACTATCTACTTGACCAATGTAACCGGGTTTACCAGCGCGAATAGTCAGAGAGTGTGTTCCAACACCTGGGAATGTATCTGAACCCTCGAATCTGACCTGATATTTACCCTCAGTTGCATTCCATGTCATTGGCCACAAGCGCCCATCTATGGTAACATTGAGAGTGGCTCCTAGTATTGTAGTCAGATTTGCCATTCTATAATCCACAAAAAGGAATGTATGTTCATAGAATCCGAGGTCATTTCCGTTGGACCATTGGATTACTAGACTGGTGGGTTCTTCTCTCAACGTGACAGTTTGCGTTAGATTTGTCTGTGGGTCAAAACCCTTCTTTGATGCTTGAATATTCATGGAGTAGATTCCAAACCCTGGTGGTACATCGCTTCCATTTATCCGAAGTCGATAATCCTGATCCCCTGAGCTCCAAACGAGTGGGAATAAAGTACCTCCAAATGTTGCATTCACTATGGCTCCTGAAATTGGAGATGTATCACTCATTCTGTAGTTAACAGCTAGAATTGAGTAGGTGGCAAATGTGATGTCATTATCGGGAATCCAACTTACAACAAGAGAAGTTGGTTCACTCTCCAATGTCAAGCTTTGTGAAATATCAGTGTGACTTTCGTATCCGAATTTATCCGCTCTGATTGTAATGCTGTGAGTTCCAAAGCCAGGAGGTTCGTCAGAACCAAAGAATTCAACGCGATATGTTTCAGTACCTCCATCCCACACAAGATCCCACCGGGTACCACCCATTGTTGCATTCACAGTAGCTCCAGTAACAGCAGATCCATTATTCATGGTGTAGTTTATTGAAAGAATAGTTGATTCTACGAATGTTATTGTGCTTGTGTTCGACCATGCAATGACAATAGATGTTGGTACTTCGTTGAGTGTCAATATTTCTGTTCCATCTAATTGAGTTTCATAGCCAGTTTTGCTTGCATCAATTGTGAGACCATGACTTCCGAAACCTGGTGGATCATCTGTGCCACTGAAAGTGTATCGATATGTTTGAGTTCCTGGATGCCACACAAGAGGCCAGGAATCGCCTCCAATTGTCACTGTGATAGTAGCACTTGTGATTGGAGTTGTGTTACTCATCCTGTATGATGCGATGAGTATAGTTGATTCGATATAGGTGATAGTATCTGTATTTGACCATGATATGAGTAGACTTGTTGGTTCTTCAATCAAAGTGAGACTTTCAGATGAATCCACCTGATTTACGTACCCAAACTTTCCTGCCCTTATTGTAAGACTATGAGTCCCAAAGCCAGGAGGTTCGTCAAAACCAAAGAATTCAACACGATATGTTTCAGTACCTCCGTCCCACAGAAGATCCCATCTTGTCACTCCTATTGTCACATTCACAACTGCGTCGGTAACATGGGTTCCGTTACTCATTGTGTAATTGATGATTAGAATTGTTGACTCGACGAATGTTATTGTATTCGTATTTGTCCATGTAGCGACAATAGCAGTTGGTTCCTCGTTGATGATTAGAAATTCAGAGGGATCCGATTGAGATACAAACCCTGTTCTGTTTGCATCTATTGTAAGACTGTGAATTCCTATTCCTGGAGGATTGCTCGAACCACTGAAAGTATATCGATATGTCTGAGACCCTGAATGCCAGCCGAGTAGATATGGAATACCACTAATTGTAGCAGTAACTGTCGCACTAGAAATCGAAGTAGTGTTACTCATTCGATAGTTCACAACAAGTGTTGTTGATTCGAGGTATGTGATTGTAGGTGAATCCAGCCAAGCCATGTACATACTTGTTGGTTCCACACTCAGAGTGAGTGTTTCAGTTGAATTTACATGATTCACATAACCATATCTTCCAACCCTTATTGTAAGGCTATGAGCACCAAAACCCGGAGGTTCATCGGAACCAAGAAATTCTACTTGATAGGTTTCAGTTCCTCCGTCCCAAACTAAATCCCAGCGAGTTACTCCAATAGTGACATTAACAGTTGCCCCAGTAACAGCAGATCCATTACTCATGGTGTAATTGACTGAGAGGATTGTTGACTCTACAAAAGTGATTGAATTCGTATTCGACCATGCAATAACAATAGTTGTTGGTTCCTTATTGAGTGTCAATATCTCTGTTCCATCAGATTGAGTTTCATAGCCAGTTTTATTTGCGCTAATACTAAGACTATGAATTCCAAAACCCGGTGGGTCATCCGCACCACTGAAAGTATGACGGTATGTTTGAGTTCCCAAATGCCATACTAGGGGCCAAGAATCGCTGCCAATTGTTACAGTGATTGTAGCACCTGTGATTGGAGTCGTATTACTCATCCTGTATGATGCAATGAGTGTTGTCGATTCGATGTAAGTAATCGTTACTGAATCTGACCAAGAAATGACCAAGGTTGTAGGTTCCTCACTCAATGTGATACTCTCAGTTGAGTCTACCTGATTTACATAACCATACTTGTCAGCTCGAATGACGAGACCGTGGGTGCCAAATCCTGGTGGAGAATCTAAACCAAAGAAGAGGACTCGATAGGTTTCAGTTCCTCCGTCCCAAACCAAATCCCAGCGATTTACTCCAATAGTGACATTAACGGTAGCACCTGGAATTGGTGTATTGTTACTCATTCTGAATGAAACTATGAGTGTGGTCTGTTCGACGAAGGTTATGCTATTCGTGTTTGACCAACTGACAATTGCAGATGTTGATTCCATCGATACAGTAAGACTCAGAGAAGAATTACTCTGATTTTCAAATCCTGTTTCTCCTGCGAGGACTGTTACTGAATGTATCCCAAATCCTGGAATTGAATCACTCCCATTGATGGTTAATTCATAAACCGAGTTAGCAGGATTCCATATCATGGGCCAAAATCCAGTACCTATTGAAACATTGACAGTTGCGTCAGTTACCGGTAGTCCACTGGATTGCGTGTAATTTGCATTTAATGTTGTACTTTGTACATAGGAGATGCTGTTTCCATTAGACCAAGAGAGAACAAGTGTTGTAGGTTCTTTTGTTATTGTAAGAGTTTGTAAGGTATTATTCTGATACTCGTAGCCATACTTGTTTGCTTCAATGACCATTGAGTGAACACCATAACCTGGAAGAGCATCGGAACCGTTGAATTGAAGCCAGTATCTTTTACTGGTGTCATTCCAGTGCAAAGGCCAAGTATCAGAATCAATAGTGACCTCAATTGTTGCTACCGGAATAGACGTTGTGTTGGACATCTCATAATCCACATACAGAATTACACTCTCGATATAGGTGATACTTGAACTTGCAGACCACTGGATAGTCATTGATGTGCTTTCTTCGCGAATTTCGAGAGTTTCTGAAACATCACTTTGTGCTTTGTAGCCATCACTCCACGCTTGAATTGTTAGGCTATGAGTTCCGAATCCTGGGTCTACATCATCACCATAGAATGTTCTCTTGTAGGTGTCACTTCCAGCGTCCCATGTAAGACTAAATGGTGTACCTCCAATCGTCACATTGACTGTTGCAGTAGAAATTGGAGACCCGCCCACTCGATTATATGCAACAGAAATTTCGGTAGATTCTACATAGGATATGTTGTTTGTATTCGACCAGGCAACTGTCAATGCTTCAGTATCATGGATAAGAGTTACCTCAATTGTTAGACTCTTATTTTCTATAGCGTATCCTTCTGCATAGACATACAAGTTGTGAGTTCCAGGAGCCATAGAAGCAGTAGAAACGGTTGCATCCCACCGACCATTGCTTTGATCATCAAGTGATTGATTCACTACAGAACTAAAAGAGTATGTAACATCTGCTGATGAGGTATCTATACCCGCAGCTGGAAATATCTGGTTGAAATCTATACCTATGTAGAATGTATCTTCAGTAAACGCATTGATGAAGTATTCATCAGCATCAAGAGTTGTTTGGTAGTATACGAGTACATCAGTGGTCCGATACCCCACCTCAGTTCCATTCATCCAGCAAAGCTCAATTGTGTGTAAACCGTTGGATGAGGAATCCGTGGATATATCCCATTGGTGATGTGATACTCCTGCTGTCACAGAAACGTTCTCAGCGTACTCTTCAGCGCTCTGATAAAACACCCGAAGACAGGCATCTCCATTTGTAGCTGGAACGGAAATGGAGCTCTCTATTGTTGTATTGATATCCATAATGACTGAAACACTTACTTTGTCCGTGATTGCGTTATCATTACTCGTATCGTATTTTGATAGTGTTTGCAAGTAGTTGGGAGACGTACATTCTAAAATCCATGTTTCATCAGCTAAACTACTACATACTACATTAGCTCCAACTTGAGTGAAATGATCATAGTACTCTGTTGGATTTGTTTCATTGAAAAGATGATTAACAGTCCAGTCACCTAATATTGCTATTGTCAAATTCCGATCCTGTGACCCACTTAGCTCTGGGAAATCAAGGATGGAAGTAACATTCCAAATGATATCTGATCCAGAAGTACCTGCATACCATGATGATATTGATGTGATTTCTTTCTTGTATCTGAGTGTCAGATCATATTCTATAGATACTGATTGATTAGACGAGAATTGTACCTCTGATACGTTGGATGTGGAACTGAATAACCAGTCAGAACCAGTCAACGGGGATGAATTGCCCTTCAAATCTATTACATCTGGGTCTTGGAACTCGAGAGCTGAATTACTAGTTGTATTCCATGGAGTATATGTATAATTCAAGAAGGCTTCATACGGTCTATCCGAACTCCATAGGCTATATTCGGTATTATATCGTTGGGTTAGGAAGGAACCTGCTGCATCTTGATAATACCACCGTATCACAGGATAAATGTCAAAGAACTCGACTATCTTGGTTCCATTCATTACAGCATAATATACAGTGTCTGCATCAAGAATGGCAGACTCTGTTATATTCGCCCAAGTTGGAGTGAGCCCGACATGTTCCAATTGAACAGAAGAAACCATATTGGTGCTTCCATCCTGATAGTCCGATCTGAGGTCGAAGTATGCATAGTTTTGACTTGCTGGGATGTAAGAACTAGAATCATACAACAATGAAATATTGTTCAATTTTCCGTCATGATTCATATTGTAGAAACCTTGAGCTAACTCACTGTAATATTGGTCACCTACACTAGTTTCGTTAATAGCGAAATCCAAATAGGTTTGATTACTATTTGATCCGACAACTTCAACTTCCGGTACTGCTACAATCCTAGAAGTTGCAAGTAGAACTTCGTACAATGACCATCCATCAATATGATAACCCGAGAAATCAATCGTCTGGTTATGTGTTGATGTATCTGCGAAGCTATTCATGAGTGAGATATCTAATCCCTGAATTTCACGAGAGTACGTGGCCACTGAAGCAAGATTGTTTCCACTGCTTTCAGCTGATGCTACTAATTTGCTTTCATAAGGGTCGTTAAAGACAGATGTTGAATCTGATTTACCAATATCACTAGTGATGGTTGGATTTGGAAGACAGAAACATAGAATCAAAATTCCAAGAAGAGAAATAGCAACTCTTCTCTGACTGTTAGATTGGATTCTCTTACGTATCATCATCTAGTAGCAACTCGTTAATGGGATGGATCTCAGTCAATCTTACGAATTCTGATACTCTATTTTACATAATTCGTACATATCAAAGTGCCGTGGATTAGAGTCAATCGAAAAATCGAATACAATTTCTATGTATAGTAGGATGGGCTCGTGTCGGTCTTCTCATCTGGTTTTGGTCCAACTTGTCCTGTAGTTTCGTTTAGAAGAGCAATGACCATTTCTATTGCACTGTGAAGTCTACGCATCTTCTCCCATAGAATTTGCTCATTGAATGAACTATCGTAGATTCGGTCCGAAACAACAAATCCTGGACCTTTTGGTTGTGGCCCTTGTTGACCTGGTCGTGGTTGGACAAAACCAACACCAACACCCGTAGTGAAAGCGAATTTCATTGTATCCATCTGGAAGGCACGCAATTTCTCTGCAGTCAGAAGTTTTTGATGCTGGGGAGAAATCATGATCTGTGATTCTATCTGGATATGTCGTTGATCATTTGGTCGTACAACGGTGAAGAAGAATCTCTGAAACTTGACCTTGAATAGGAATTCTGCTCTTGGATTTTTGATGCTCTCGATCTTGGTTCCCTCTTGTGAGAACCAATCTCGTACGGCCTTCTTGATTAGGTCAGATTCTTCCACATCGTTTTCCTCCGATAATTGGATAGGGTCGAGGGGTCACTTAACGCTTGTGCTATTCGCGAAACCAAACTACGTCATCATAGCCTGTTGGAGACCTGTCTGCATAACAGGTGATTTGATTCCGAACTGTTTCAATCATGTCTGTGTTCCCTCGAGAGGTGATGATGCGTCCCTCTGAGTTTGGTCTAGTGAGTAAAACTCCCCAAGGGTCAATAACCTGACTGTGGCCGAAGTAGGTCTTATTGTCGAAACCTGAGCCAATCCGATTCACTGCAGCTACATACACTTGATTCTCAATTGCTCGTGCTTGGACAAGAGTATTCCAATGAGCACTTCGTGGATCCGGAAAAGCTGCTGGAATGACTAATATCTCCGCACCTTCAAGAGCAAGTTTGCGTGATATCTCAGGAAACCTCACATCATAACATATCTGCGCTCCAACCTTTATACCTCCACACTCCATGAGCACAACCGATGAACCACCATCGAAGACATCACGTTCTTCTTGGAATGGGTGTATCTTTCTATATGTTCCAATTATCTCTCCGGAAGGATTAGCAGCAGCGAGAGTATTGAAGTACTTCTTTCCACTCTTTTCAATACCTGTACCAAAAACATAGGCTCCATGTTCTTTGGCAATCTCACAAAGGAACTCACTGGTTGGTCCAGGTATTCCTGCTCCTTCTCTTTCATAGTCCTCATGTCTGAATCCCATTGCGAATAATTCTGGAAGTACAATGAAATCAACACCCTCTGACTGCTTGTGCTGCTTCAGAAAATGTCTGGCCTGCTGAAAATTGAACTCTCGGTTACCTTCTTCGCAAGGCATCTGGATGAGGGTTATTGTGAATTCCAAAAGATTTGCATCTCCAGATTTGTTCAACTATGACTTCCACATAAGTAAACCGACTTACGTAGGTTTCTGATTTTTTCCACACACATCATAACGCTTAATTGCATGTCACGAGTTGCGAGCTCGATGGCTCTCATCGGACGTGTTCTGTTTGGTTAATGAGGTAAATACCGAGCCCAAGAGCAGGAAGGATATGCCAAAGACATCTTACTCCAAGCCCATGATTGGGGCGACGGGTGAGACCGGCAGCTGGCGCACATTTGACCCCGTAGTCAATTATGATGAGTGCAACAAATGCCGTACCTGTTGGCTACACTGCCCTGAGGCTGTGATAAGCTTAGATGAGGATGGAACTCCTCACACTGATTACGATTACTGCAAAGGGTGTGGTATCTGCGCCCAAGTCTGTCCCAAGAAATGCATCGAGATGGTGCGTACGGACGAGCGGAAGAGGAGGACTGGTGAGGTTTGAAGACGGAGCTCATGAGTGCTAACTACGCTTCCGCAAGGTCTGTGATCTCAGCTCGTGTCGAAGTTGTGGCAGCCTATCCCATTACACCAGCGACTACTGTTCCAGAACAAGTTGCTCTGCTGAGTGAAACAGGCGTATACAAGGGTCAGTTCATTCGTGTCGAGTCCGAACATTCAGCGATTTTTGCTTGTATTGGTGCTAGCTCTACTGGAGCTCGTACATTCACTGCAACTTCGTCAAATGGGCTTCTCCTAATGGATGAAGGTCTCCATTGGGCCTCTGCAGCGAGACTGCCTATTGTCATTAACAACATCAACCGTTCAGTTTCACCAAGTTGGAACATTCACGTGAGTCATGATGATGCTTATTCAAAACGTGACACTGGCTGGATTCAGTTCTATGTGGCAAGTGTTGATGAATTATATCACACACTTATCCAAGCATACAAACTCGCTGAAGATGAGCGAGTGCTCATGCCAGTCATGGTAAACTCTGATGGGTTTGTCCTGAGTCACACACTGTCAACTTTCGATTATCTAGAGCCTGAAGAAGTTGACAAGTTCCTTCCACCATACATTCCCCCACACTGGGTCATGGATCCTAAGAATCCTGTATCTCATGGAAACATCGTATTTCCAGAAAGTTACCAAGAATTCCGATACATGATGCATGAGGGTACAAAGAATGCAGCAAATGTGTACGAAGAGGTTGAGAAGGATTACAAGAAAATCTTTGGCAAGTACTTTGGTGGTCCTATTGATTGCTACATGTGCGATGATGCCGAGGTTGTATTTACATCACAGGGTTCGATGGGTGCTGAAGCAAAAGACGCAGTCACAGAACTCCGTGAAGAGGGTTACAAAGTCGGGAATGCTAGAATCCGAATGATTCGCCCATTCCCCCACAAACAAATCCATGAATTAGCCAGTAAAGTGAAAGCTTTTGCTAGCTTTGACCGTGGTCTGTCTTACGGATTTGGTGGACCTGTTGCAAATGATATTCGTGCAAGTCTATACCACACCGACCACCGACCGATGGTTAAGAGCTATATTGGTGGTCTTGGTGGCAGGGACATGACTGTGCTTGATATCAAGGAAGTAATTTTGGACACTGTAAAAGCCGTGGAAAGCGGCGAGCTTGGTCCTGAAGAAACCTGGCACGATTTGATGGAGTGGTAAGAAATGGTAGCAACTAGAGATATGCCTCTCAAGGAATACGTTCTCAAGGGCAACGCAGCATGCGCTGGCTGTCAGGATATGGTAGCACTCCGACATGCTCACAAAGCATTGGAAGGCGATGTCATTCAAGTCGTACCTGCTTGTTGTACAAGTGTTGTTCAATCACTCTGGCCAAAGAGCGGTCTTGCTATTCCCGTACTGAACACAGCATTCATGGCTTCAGCAGCAACTGCATCTGGTGTTAAGGCTGCACTCAAAGCAAAAGGAAACAACGATACCATGGTCATGGTCTGGGCCGGGGACGGTGGTACGTTCGATATTGGTTTGCAAGCTCTAAGCGGAGCTCTTGAGCGCAGGACTGATTTCCTGTATATTTGTTACAACAATCAAGTTTACAGTAATACCGGAACCCAACGATCGAGTGCGACTCCACTCCATGCTAAGACAACCACGACTTGGACTGGAAAGACTGAACCTGAAAAGATGATTGATCTCATCGTAGCAGCTCATGAACCAGTGTATCAATTCACAGCAAACACATCCTATCCTCGAGACCTCTATGCAAAGTTCCAGAAGGCTAGGGAGCATGAGGGTCCAAAGTTTGGACACATATTCCTACCATGTCCTCAAGCTTGGAATTATCCAGTAGAGAAAGGAGTAGAGATTGGTAAGTTAGCTGTTGAAACAGGTTACTGGATTAATTGGGAAAGAATCGGTGAAGAGTTCACAATAGGTCGTGAGAGCAAGAGATTCCAAGATCCTGAAAAGAGGAAACCAATTGACGAGTTCCTGAAGATGCAGGGAAGATTTTCTCATCTGTACAAGCCTACTCGTGAAGACAAGAAGATTGGTGAACTTGAAGCATTCATCCAACATCGTTGGGATGTTGTATTGAGGACCTTTACCTAGAATCCATCACGTCGCTATCTTGCCTGAAGAACTAGAAAGGCGACTCCACCTGCAAATGCATAAACGATTCTCTTGACTCGTTGACTCTCTCGAAGTTCAGATATCTCTCCACTAGATATGTCAATCATTGTTGACTCTTCAGCAAAGAATCGTGCAATCCATGGCAGGTCTGGTAGATGTATACCCAACCCCAGTAGGTCAAGAATTCTGAATGAGGTTTCGAAGCAGAGCTCTTCAGTGAATTTGTCAATATCATTACCTAGTGACTCTTCATGTTTCTTGATGACTTCTGAAATTGCGTCAAAAGCTTTAGCAATCAGATCTATAATTTCTTCAGATGAGACAACACTTGCTTGAGACTCATCTAGACTCTGTTTCAATGTAGATAGAACGACTCGTAATCTTCGTTCTGGTGTTATCTGTGCCTTCTCTCCTACTCTTGCTCTTCTCTTGCACTCGGAAAGTTCATCATAGAAACTTCCTGATTTATCACTGGATTCCATAATTCGAGAAGCGATCTCGATATTCTCCCCCTTCAGAATATCAATGAATCTCTTCAATTCTTCATTCCTACCTAAACGTGTTCTAAGCAAGTCTGTATAGTAATCAGCAATCTCATCTAAGACATATGATATGAACTCAGATTCTGTCCAAGGACTATCTTCTCCTTTGATGGATGTTTTGAATAATGAGCAGGTTGTCATTCTTGTAGAGTACTTTCTCATGACATCCAAAGTATTCATTACGCCTGCCATTACACGATTGTTTCCTATCAGTGGCCACTCAAAGGGTCGGCTGGAACTACTCCCCTTTATTCTATTATTGAGAGTGCTTTGTGTGTACATTGTGATGATATATGCCTCTGTTTCCCTAATCAAATTCATTTCATTTAGTGTAAATACTCGATCTAGGTCAAAAGGACTATCGGTAGATTTCATGAGTACAAGCGCAAACATAGCTCGCAATCGCTCAATTCGTTTAGCTTCATCAATTCTGAAACCGCTAACAATATCTGATATTTTGAAAAAGTCCGTTCCAAATCCCCTGCGGGTGAGCTCTGCAGACATTGTTTCATCCAGCACTTTTCTAGACTCATCTGATTTGAGGAGTCTATCTACAACTATCTCGATTCCTTGATCTGCATAATCTTCCGGAAGTACTGTATGACTGATTAACACTCGCGGAAGGAGCGTTAGCCAGATGGTTGCAAGTGCGCTCTGTTTTGCAGCCCTGATTGCCTGTTCGCCTGTGTCTATTGTTTCACCATCGATACGAAAACCAACCCAGTCTGGGATGTCCATGAGAAATTTTATTGTTTCAGCATCTTGGAATGCCTTGGAGAAAATGTGTTTTCGAACTGTATTGAAAAGTTCTGTTGAGTTTGATACAGTTTCAGAATAACTTTCAATACCTAATTCCTCCCTGATCTGAAGTGTATCTTGTTCATACCATTCTGAAAGAATTCTATAGAGATAGCTCTGATGGAGATTGCCGATGATGGTCCTTGCAACATTTTCTAGTTCACTCAAGATTACAGCCTCCGTGTGAACTTTTGCAGCACTTCTTCTTTGGAAGTCTTATCTTCTAGTACTTCAGTTATCATATAGAGTAAATCCATTATTGCTCCTTCAATATCGGTTTCAGTTCCAACTCCAAGTGCCTTTGAGAATGTTAATGTCTTGAGCTGCATTTCTAGGTCAATCTCATCCGGGCAAGCAATTCCAGAGTGTGTTCCTAAATCGAGAATACTCTCTAATCCACGATATTTTGTCTCGATTACAGTTCCGTAGGGATGTTTTTCATTTCGAATATAGATGCGCTTTCTAGGTAATAGACCATAGAACTCGAAATCATCTAGAAGTTTCATCAGACGTGTTTGAAGAAATGAACTTGCAGCATATGCCTGTTTGAGAACCGGAAGAGTAAGCCATCGAGTAAGCCTACTTGCTAGTTCAATTTCACGACAGTATTCCATGTCCTCTGGTGCGATTCCCGAGTCCTTCAGAAATGACTCTGCATGAAAACTACCTAGGGTTTCAAGAGATATTTGAACTGATTTTCCATATCCACTTTCATCAAGCATCATTCCCTGTGATATGTCCAAAGCTCGAACATCTTCTGGTCGGAAACTGGATAGTGTCATTCCAAATTGCTGTTTCTGGGTTACTTCAATTAGCACTGCATCGACAGAAGTCTGCTGTGATGAGCAATAGAAGATACCAGGAAGAAATGCATAGAGATTACTTGAGTCGTCATTGCTGACTAAACTCTTGTAGACTAACCCTTGCTCACCACTTTCAAGACTTGGTCCTACTTCAGATGATGAGCCAGACGCTTGTAATATGCCATCATCATATTTGTTTGTACCTAGAAATAACGGGTCGTCTTGTTCAGTATCTGCCTTAGAAAACTTGAGTGGATCGTCAATATTAGAACTCTGAAGAAGGTCTGCAGTCATCCTACCACCAGTCATTAACCCTCCTTGATACAGAAGGTTCCCATCAAAATGAACTCCTAAGGGCATAGAATATCCAACACCGTTGAAATACTCTAGGCTTGAGATTCCAATTAGCCATTCATCTTCTGGTAGTGCACTCTCTTGAATCTCAACAAGTTTCAGAGAGCTCTTACTTTGCATGTCCAACTGTT
>JAEOSL010000174.1 GCA_016840385.1 Candidatus Thorarchaeota archaeon
TGTGTCTGATCTTATCGCGAAAATCAAGAAGAGTAAAGCAAAACGAGTTGTTATCGCTGGCTGCTCCCCGCATCTTCATAGTGAATTATTCTCAGATGCTATGAGAGATGCTGGAATTGACCCGGGTCATATGCACATGGCAAACATTCGTGAGCAGTGTAGCTGGGTCCATTATGATGATCCCGAAGTAGCTACTAGAAAAGCCGCAGCAATCATTGATACTGGAATTGCTCAAGTTCGAGAATCGAATCCGATTCCTACTCATGAATTCCCTATCGTAAAACGTGCAATGATTATCGGTGGTGGGGTTGCAGGAATAACCAGTGCACTCGAACTTGCAGACTCAGGTATAGAAACAGTAATCGTTGAGAGAGAAGGTTTTCTCGGCGGTCACATGGCAAAATGGGACAAACTCTTTCCTACATTTGACTGCAGTATCTGTATTCTTGGTCCAATGATGACGAGATTGACTCGCCATCCTAATGTCCGAATAATGACTCTTTCTGAGGTGACTGAAGTCCGAGGTAATGTGGGCAGGTATCGAGTAAGGGTGAAGCAGAAGCCTCGGTTCGTAGACATTGAATCCTGCACCGGTTGCAACCGCTGCCTAGAAGTGTGTCCAGTTGAGGTGGCAGATGAGTACAACAGTGGTCTTGGGAAACGCAAAGCTATGGTGCGCCCCTCAATTGATGCAGTACCAATTGCACCTTTCATAGATTCTGCAAATTGCATCGGATGTCAATCCTGTTCTGGAGTATGTGAGCCAAAATCGCTCAGATATAATGAGGTCGAACAGACCGAAGTTATTGAGGTAGGTGCTGTAATTCTTGCTACAGGCTTTGAACCATTTGACCCGACAGTTGTGGAAGAGTTTGGTTATGGTCAAAACCCCGATGTCATCACATCACTCGAGCTCGAACGCCTCGTAAATCCTGAAGGCCCAAGTGGAGGCAAACTAGTACGACCATCAACTGGAAAACCTCCTCGAAATATAGTCTTCGTGCCATGCGTTGGAAGCCGCTCTCATAGATTTAACCGACCTTATTGTAGTCGAGTCTGTTGTACAGCAGCAGTAAAAGAAGCGATGCAGGTCAAACAGCAACTACCTGATTGCAATGTGTATGTGTTCTACACTGACATGCGTGTATTTGGCAAGGGCCAAGAAGAGCTATATGTTCGAGCTGCTGAGGAATACAAAATCAACTTCGTTCGAGGAACAATTGGAGAAGTTGTTCATGACCCTATTGCAGACAATATTTCCATCAGAGCGGAGGATACGCTAGTAAGAAGGATGCTTGAGTTTGATACAGATTTGGTTGTTCTAATGGTGGGTATGGATGCCGAACCAAGCAATATAGAACTCTCACGGATGTTCAAGGCACCACTAGATGAGAATGGATTCTTTCTAGAGCAACACCCCAAGCTTAGTCCTAGTTCCACTCATTCCAAAGGAGTGTTCCTTGCTGGAGTTTCTCAAGGTCCAAAGGATATCGCGGATTCTGTGGCTCATTCAGGATTAGCTGCTTCCAAGGTGAAGACACTCTTTACAGCAGGTGACATCATCAGTGAAGCATGTGTTCCTACCTTTGAAGTAGATCTTTGCATCAACTGTAGACTATGTGAACAAGTTTGTACACCAAATGCAATCAAGTTCAATGAATATGATTATCCTGAGATTGATATGGCTGCATGTCGGGGATGTGGTGCTTGTGCAGCCGCATGTCCATCCGGTGCACTGGACTTGCCTTGCATGTCGAATGAGCAACTTGAGAATGCAACGAAAGCAGCTATTGAGTTCAACCCGTTGAAGCCTGCTATTGTGGGATATCTCTGTCGATGGTGTGCCTATAGCGCAGCGGACCGAGCTGGAACTGCACGTATCAAATATCCCCCCAATATGATACCAATACGAGTACCCTGCACTGGTCGACTCAATGCTGACACTTTACTAACTGCATTTGCAGAAGGTGCCGATGGTGTTGCAGTCATGGGTTGCCACGTGCAAGATTGCCATTATCGGTCTGGTGCTCGATACGCAAAGGATCGAACTGAGAAGATGCAAGAGATACTCGAGGTTGCAGGGATTGACCGTCGCAGGTTGTATTTTGGAAGCGCGTCTGCATCAGAAGCCGAAAGTTTTGCTGAACAGATTACTCGGTTTGTGAACAGTATTGTGAAAATAGGACCTCTTGGGAAGAAATTCCCCAAAAACTTGCTCAAGAAAAAGAGCTCTGAGGGAGTGACAGGGAGGTGAGTGTATGGACAAGCCCGGCGTTTTAATCGGTGAGAAACCAGTCGTTTCTATGGATGTTGTTGATGGAAAGATTCGATTGACATGGAAGACATCACTTCTTAACAGAACTCTAGATTATGAAATTTCCAAATGTGTTGGGTGCAGTCTCTGTTTGCCATGTCCCTGGGAGGCAATCACACTCGGTCCAGTGCAAGAAACCGCTTCTGGGCGCATTGAAGGTGCGCCTCTTGTCAATGTAGATCCAGACATCTGTACGTTTTGTGGTCTTTGTGACTCCTCGTGTATCTACGGGGCTTTTGATGCAAAGTATGAAAGTGAGGGTGCAGTCAACGATTTCACTCGAATTTCTGGGACCCATGAGATTGATGAAGAAAAATGTGCTCCATGCTTACTCTGTGCCAAAGTATGTCCAACTGACTCTCTTGATGTTGAAGTCAAGGTCGACCATAAGAAAAAACTTGTGACCTACAAAGGTGAGGAACATGCTGAGGGTACTATCAAGATTAACGAGGACAAGTGTTCCTATTGTGGTCTCTGTGAAATCCTTTGCCCTGAAGCTATCAAGATTTTCTGGTCCGAAGAAGTGAAACCGCCTGACTTCAAACCCGCAGTCGGAATAAGGGTGGATGAAGATCATTGCGATTATTGTGGTTTGTGTCAAGATATCTGTCCCGATGATGCAATCGAGGTTAAATGCACTAAGTCGAGTGCACGTAAGATAAAACAACCAACCATTACAGGCAAACTCATTCACAATGATGAAACCTGTATAAAGTGTGGATTATGTGCCACTGTATGTCCTTACGAAGCATTGAAGGTAGAGAAGCCGTTCACAGGCGAAGTCAAGATCGTCAAGCTTGAGAAGTGTGATCCAACAGGATGTAACAACTGTTTCAATATCTGTCCAGTTGATGCTATCTACCCAACAGGTACAAAGGACAAGATTGCAATTCTGGATCATTGTGTATATTGCGGTGCATGCGAACATTCCTGTCCTTACGATGTCCTGGAAGTTCAAAGAGACTCGTATTTGTTGAATGAGGTAGAATGCACTAGAGAATGGGAGCAAGCACGGAAGCTCTTTTTCGATGCTGTAATTGGTAAAGATCCTCCTCCAAGTGGTCTCTTTGAGAGATTGATATCGGTCAAACCAATCCAGCGATTACATGTCAAGACCTCAACTGCAAAAGGCTGGGAGTCTGAAGATGGCGAACGCAAGAGTGCCATGCTGTCCGCTCAGAGAATCAAAGAACTGCTAAGGGACAATCCTCGCCTACATCTTCAGTTTGAACGGGGTAACACTGACAAGCTCATTGAAAGCATCAAGAAGACTCAAGAAGCCCCTCGAGAGGAGTGACTTCATCATCACTTCGTGTGACTATAACTGAAATTCCATGCATTTGAGGTGGAGAATCATCTTTTGGAACTGAAACAAGAGCTAGTGCCCAAGGTCCATACGGAATGACTGCAGTGCTATCAAGAACTTTTTCATCAACATATGCGGCAAGTACAACAGTCCCTGCTTTTGATTTGATACTTGCATGGCCACCATCTTTGAGTCCCAATCGTTGTAAATCTCCTTTGCTCAAGCGCACTCGAGCTGCACTTTCTAGAAATTCCTTCGAGAGAATATCCTTTGCAGACTCAACATCAGCTTCAAAGGATCGTGCAACAACAAGTTTCAGATCTGCATGGGGGAACAGGAAATCACCTAGTGCCATATCAAGACATCCGAATCTGGGTGTAGTTTCTGAGACATATTATGTTTCTGCTGTCACGGTTTTAGCACTCGGGCCGCAATCAGCACCCTTTTTTAACATTGAAGTGTTATGTTGACAATTCATGGGTGGTTACTTTGCGAATTGGTACAATATACGGCGATGTGTTCGCTGAACGTGTGATTGGAAATCTAATCAATTTCAAAACATTTTGTGAAGGCTGTGAACCAGTATGTTCGGAGTGCAGGTCTGGCTATGGGTCACATGTTGGTGATGTTGTTGGTATTCATCCTACTGACCCACCTTCCCCAACAATGATTGAGGATCCCGAAGAAATAATCAAAAACTTGGGTCTGATTCCTTGTGACCTTCTACTTGTTGTTGCAATACATCATGATGTCCTTTCATCTATTGACTTGATTGTAGAAGCCACAGGAGCAAAGGCTGTGATTGTACCAATAGAAGATCCCACTTGGGTACCACCTGGCCTGAGAGCTCAAGTGAAAGAAACCTTGGATAACATGGGTATTGAATCCGCATTTCCAAAACCCTTCTGCACACTTGAACCTGGAGAAGGAACACTGATTGACGAATTCATCGAGACCTACAAGATTGGAAGTCCAATTCATTAT
>JAEOSL010000012.1 GCA_016840385.1 Candidatus Thorarchaeota archaeon
CCTTCTTCAACCCCTTCAGAAGGGAGTCTGCAATTGTATCAGAGCTGCCGCCTCTTTTTGGGCTTCCACGGAGAACTACTACTCTCATTTCTGTTTTCCTCACCTGTATGGACTGTACAATTCAAAATAAAGAATCTATCAGCGCAGGTTTTGAAATCATAAACATGTCAGTAAGGAATTGCTTTTCAGTGGGATAATTTCTTACTGAATTTGAATATCTTGACAGACATGTGGAAGTACAATGGTCCTATCTTTGATGCACACACTCACATCGGAGAACCAGACACACTCGATAAGATGGTCAATATTGAAGAGGAATTTGGGATAACGAAGCAGATTGCAATAGTGCATTCAAAAGAAGGACTTGTGGCTGCAAGAGAGAGAGATCCCGAGCGATTTGTTTTTGCAAAGTACCTGTCTCTTACTGATATTGCTCACTACAATGTAGAACCAGTCATTGATGATATCTCAAAAACAAAGGAAGAAGGCTATGTCCTTGCCAAGACTTGGTTCGGTCCACGCTGGCGAGATTATATTGAAGATGTTCCTGCAGGTTTCAGGATTGATAATCCAAAACTAGAGCCGGTCTTTCAGGCATTAGAAGATAATGATCTTCCTCTTTTGATTCATATTGCTGACCCTGATACATATTTCGAGTTGCACTATCAAGATTTCTCCAAGTATGGAACAAAGGAAGATAATTTGGACCAGTTGGAAAACGTGATGGAGCGGCACCCTCAAGTTGTATTTCAAATCCCTCATTTTGGAGCTCAACCTGAGATACATAGACTCCCGAATCTTTCAAGCTGGCTTGATAGATTTCCTAACATCGTCATAGATACTGCATCTTCTCGATGGATGGCTAGAGAACTCAGTAAGGATGTACAGAAGGCTCGAGAATTTCTAATCAAATATTCCGATAGAATTCTCTTTGGAACTGATCTCTCTTCAAATCGCGGGGACCATGAATATTATCGTGGAAGATACAACGCTCAGAGAATCCTTTGGGAAACAGATCTTTGCGATGAACCACTACCCTTTGAAGATGTAGATACCAAAGACACTGATGGTACTTTCATTAATGGACTAGATCTCCCGAATGAAGTACTTCGGAAAATTTACTGGGAGAATGCGAACAGAATGTATTGTACTCAGTAGTGGAGTCTATTCAAGATTATCGATAAAAAAAGAAGAAGGAAGAGCTCTTAGATCAAGAGCTCTTTAGCTCATGGACTTCGTATTTTACCAAGGAGCAGAGAATTGATTCTTTGTATCAAGTCTGATCATCCAAGGCTCAGTGGGTGGCTTGGTCGGGGGTGCTTTGCGTTCGTTCCATGGCTCGGTTGGGGGTTTTGTGGGTGGGAGTTCGTGTCTATTCATTGTGTATTACCGAACAACTATACCCGTTTGTTATCGAAATCCGGCTTGCATTTTCATGTGCTCTTCATGGGTACAAAATCATCACAAAAACACAACTTTTCGTGTTATTTCTAAGATAGAATCTGGTGAGTATAAATGCAGCAATTAGGATATCTTTAGCTAATAGCGAGTTGGATTATCATAATTTCCGAAAGATATTTGATTGCTTTCTGATGACATTCAGATAATCGTTGGTGGATGGAGTTTACAATAGTATGAAATCTAGAACCCTCAATGTTGCTACAATTGTTGTCTTAACATTCTTGTTACTGATTGGAATATTCTCTGCACCAGTATCTGCAGCTGTAGTCTGGTCTGATGATTTTAGTGATGGTAACTACGATGGGTGGACTATTCTTGGAGGAGCATTCAACACACCCGTTTCTCCCAAGTACAGTCTCACATGCAGTCCAGCTGGACTTAGCATGATATACCATCCAAGTACTCAATTCAACGGGAATTGGATATTTGAGTTGTATGAAGATGGAAATGATGAAAGTGAAATTGAGGTCCTCTTCATTGCGACTGGAACAACCTTGGAGGATTTTGAAGGATACTCACTCTATCTACGATATTGGGAGACTGACTATGATGTCGCACTCTTTCGGTGGAACTATAGTTCAATTTATGATAGAAGTATGAAGACCCCTCTTGCACAATTTGATATTTGGACCTCTGGGTCAACTCTCCCTGATCCCGCATGGCACTGGTACAACATTACAAGAGATTTGACTGGAAATTTCACTATTTCCAGAAACGATGTGGTAATTATTACGACAAGTCCTGATGTTGAAGAGTTTGAATTTGATGGTCCGAATTATACTACAGACAAATTCGTCGTAAAGGCTGAAGAAGATGCTTCGATAGATACTATTGTCGTAGGGACCGATTTACCACCTGATGTAACAGAAACAACAACGACTTCTTCAACTACAACCAACACTACATCAACTACAACAACGACCACCACCAGTACGACCAGCACTATTGGTGATATAGAACAGTATCTTCCGCTCATTGCTGTCGGTGGTGGGGCGGTTATCGTAATTGTAGTGATCGTAGTCATCATGAAGAAGAAATGAGAAAGATAATCGAAATGGTATGAATCCATCAAACCCCTACTAACATAACCACGACTGCAGTTGGGCCTTGTCAGTTGGAATCAGAGTATTCATTGTAATTTCATGCGTAGACACAAACTCTGATTACAGTCAATGGAAATAGCCACCAAGGTTAGAAGGAGAGAAACCGCCTGAGTGAAGAAATCAATCTTTCAGAGAGTGTGACCAAGCTCTATCAAACAGAATTAGATAGCAACGAGTTTGCTTTCATCTACCTTGGTTATGCTGGCATTCTATTACGAATCCGAGATCTAACAATTGCTTTTGATCCAGCTGACTATTTATCCAAGGTAAAGTCGAAGATATCCACTCTTGATTTTATAACATACAGCCATAGTCATTATGATCACTACACATTACGAGATGCAGTTTCTCTCTACAAGATCTCCAAGGCTCATATCATCAGTGAATTTTCAATGGTTGAAGAACTACAATCTAAGATACCCAGCGACATGATTACTGCTGGTCCTGAAACTTTTCGCACCGTTCGTGATGAAATGGTTGTTGATTTTAAAGGTGCTAGATTCAAGATGCATCGTGGAGTGCACCCCCGTCAGATAATCCAATTTCGAGTGAAACTTGGAAAAGTGAGAATCTTCCATGGTGCTGATTCTGGGTACTGGCCAGTTGGAAAACAGAAGGTTGATGTCGCATTCATCCCGACTGGAAAACCTTCACCCACATGTGCTCCTGGAGTAGGTCTGGCGATGGTAATGGATATCAAACCCACATTTGCTTTGGCTATGCATGGTTCTGATAAACAATGCAAGAAGTTCAAAGAGCTAGTTGAGAATGAAGTACCAGAAACTAAGGTCATCATTCCCAAAGTGAATGAACTAATCAAATTGAGTACAAAGTAGCTCGAATTGCTATTTATCATGGAGAAGAAGTGGTGCGCTCGCCGGGACTTGAACCCGGGCAGCAAGATCTACGAATCCTCTGACCAGTCCTTGACTATATTGCTCACTCAAGAGATGCCTATTCCTACTGATTTGTCCTCATTTCTCGACTTTTTTGGAGCATAGTAAAATGAACCTATAGCAAATGGTATTGCCACCAATAGAGAGCTTACTCCAGTTGAGTCATCATACCCCAACCAGCGACTGTACATACTGATGTCCATTCGCGCATCCCCATGATTTGTCTGCAAAATGATATCAATCGATTGATAATATGATGAAGCGATTTCAACAGAGATCATAAGACTTGTTACATTTCTTGCTTCATAATATGCAGAGTAATTCTCCCCATTATACCATGCATTCCATTCAGTTCCGTTGAGGACTATTATATCAAGAGCCCCCTCTGTGCAAGCAAAGGAGATGTCTATTGATCGATTGAAGGACCTCCAAGGAAATCTGGCATGAAACGGTGCAGTCAGATCATCCAAGATTCCAAAATTTGATCCGGTTAGAATCAACTGATCCATTTCGTAAGGAGCTATGAATGAATGCACAGAACCTACAATGAACCCAATACATACGAACGCTAAAACAATCGAGACCCCTTTTCCCCTCATGGTCATCAAGCATGATGAAACTCAGAAGAATTTGAACTCATCGATTTTCTGTTTCTTACAAATGATGGCTCATTGTTTTAGCAGTTTTCTATAGGAAGAAAGAATGGTGCGCTCGCCGGGATTTGAACCCGGGAAACATCATTTCGCTATCTCATGATTTCTATTTCTCTGATGCCAAAAGAGAACAAAGGAATTGACAATTTGCGGTACAAGAAGTGGTCGCATCTGATAGGTGTAGACCCTTTCTACTCTAAGAATGTTGATTTCTGGTGCTAATACAATGAGTAATGTGCTTAGTACTATAATCAGAAGCCCCTTTTGAAAACTGAATCGATTTGTTAGAACGAGCCATGATGCGATCGGTGACAGAATTCCAATTATTGATACTAGAATTGTAACTGTATTGACGTAAGGAAACAACAACTCAAAAGTATCAAGGGTTGGAGTTAAAGCTCTCGTGCTATTCCATTCAATAACCCAGCAAACACACCCAAATTTTGATTGGACGAATACACCATCAAGAATCATTACTTCTCCTGCACCGAAGGTTTCTGTTTCCAGAGTACCTGGAGTTAGAATGGCAATAAGGAATAGAACTAATATTACTCCTCTATACGATTGTCCAATACCTCTCATACTTCATCAATTTTCATCAAATCAGAATATGCTTTGTTATAGGCAAAGCAATGTACTAAGTTGCAGTCTTGAGAAGCAGAAAAGATGGTGCGCTCGCCGGGATTTGAACCCGGGCCGATAACGGAATCCTAATGATGACTCGGTCATCTGTTCATCGTAGCACACCTATTCTTCACATCTGCAGTAGCTTGGTTAGGTTGAATAAACACTAGTCAACAACCACTACCCGTCGTCTATCAACTATTATTACTATTAGACCTATGATTCCAACTGTTCCTCCTACAATCACGAGAAGAAGGGAGTTGGTATACCAAGGCAAATCTGGTATTGTTCCATTTGTTGTCGTGGTTGCAGAAACCATTGGGAAGTTGTCTTGATCATTCTCGTCAATGATGTATACTCCCGTTCCATTATAATCCGACCACCAATTCCCTGTATCAACTTGATTGTCCCAATGATTTAATGATCCTTCACAGATAGCATTAGGTGTGTTGTATGCAAATGTGTTATTGAAAATCTCGTTTCGATTCGCTGTGGTATCCAGAGCTATTCCTACTCCTGTATTATTACTAATTGTGTTCTGAGTTACCAGACAGTCCGAGGTGCTATTCAAAAGAACTCCTCTGTGATTCAAGTAAACAGCATTACTCCAAATCTCAGCACCATCAGAGTCTTCCATGAAAATTCCATCAGTGTTCTGAAAAACAGTGTTGTGGGATAGAGTGCAGTTAAAAGAGGTCCACATAACAACTCCCTCTTCATTGTTACTTATTTGACAATTTGAGATATGACAATTGTATGACGAACTTAGTTCAATCCCTCTTGAGCTGTTCCTGATGTCTACATTTGTAATCTCAATATCTTCCGAGTGTGAAATGCTAATTCCGAACAGTAAATTGTTGTTTCCTGATACACCTGTAATGTCACATTGGGTTGAATCCTGCAATGTGATTCCATATGCATTATTGTTGAAATTGATACCAGTAATATCACATTGGGTTGAATCCAGTAGGGTGACTCCAATCGAATTGTTATGAAGATTAACGCTAACAAGATTGCATGAAGTGCAGTTCATTAGTGTGATAGCTGAAGCTTCACCTGGGTTGAAATTATCATAATATATCCAATCCGAGTTGATATCATGGAAATCCCCTCCAGAAATAGTAATCTCTCTACAATTCACAAGTAGCAACTGCGCATAGGAATCCCCATCAATTGTCACGGAATCAAGATTTGCGAAGAATCCAATTGGCTTACCTTGTACATTATTTCCCTCGAATCTTATTGTATCGAAATCCCAGCTCTCGTAGCTCTCAATAATCGGGTAGAGTCCACCTCCGTCAAAGGTGTTATTGATGATATCACAGTTGAAGAATGGCCCACTAGGCACATCCCACCAGTTTGAATACCATCCAAAGACAAAACCATATCTGCCTTCAGTAATAGAATTATTGGAAACATTGTACTGACTAGCACCTTGGAGATACAGTCCCTGATGGACCAGGGAGATAGTATTCGAATAAATATCACAGTCATGTCCACCGTGCATGGAAATTCCAGTTTCAAAACGCCCGGTTCTTCCAAGTAGATTATTCTCGTGAACTTTTGTTTTGTTTGTTTGATGCATCACGATTGGTCTGGAACTACCATTGATTCTATTTCCCGTGACTGTGCTGTTGTTAGTTGAGACCGTGATACCAGTCGAGCAAGAGGTGATGTTGTTATCCTGGACAGTGAAGTTATCCCCTGTCACTTCTATGCCATTATAATCAAAACCTGAGAGCTCATTTCTTTGAATTGTACATAAACTTCCTCTTGCATTGATTCCTGCCCAGTTGAGATCATATTCATCGGTAGATGCTGTGAATGAGTTCTCAACTATGTGAGTATCATAAGTCATCCGTGCTGTTATACCCATGTATGTTATGTTTTTGAATTCGTTGAGCGAGATTGTGCAATTCCTGCAATTGTATATTCTCAGTCCAATATGGCACGGTTCGTATCCTTGGGTGTTGTTTGATATCACTGTGGAATTGCTCATAGCGACACTGATTCCCTGATACGAAACACTGAGGATATTATCTGATATAGAGCAATTCGAAACTTGATATCCGGAGACCGCAGTAAAACTATCTACAATATGGTTTCTTTCTACTATTCCGTTGCTTACGTTAGTAAGAGTAAGAGGAGCGATTGGTTGGATAAATGCGTAGCCATCGATAGATGAAGAAAACAAGCAATTCTCTATGACGAAATGACTGGTGGTGTTCGTAATCCAAATGCATGTTGAATTTGTCGACGTTATGTTCAGATTTTGAATGAGGTATGGATCTACTACAGACCCATTTCCCGGCCAACCTTGAGTTTCAAAATCGGTGTTAGATGTTACATTGAAAGGTGCATGAGAATCATACGAAATCTCATACATTCTAGGTTTTCCAGTAATTTCTGTAGTCTTCATGACATCAATCATGCTAATGGATACCATGAATGACATACCAAGTACGACTACCAACAGTATTGCTACTACACGACGAACCATTCTCTAATTCCCTCAATTGGTAGTGGCAAATCATGTTCGCTTGAAGGAATATGAACATTTGCACATTTTGCGTGATTCAGAAGAAAAGTGGTGCGCTCGCCGGGATTTGAACCCGGGCGAATTGAAAAAAATTGATTGTGTCTGTTTTTCAGAAGTTTGAAGGATAAGCATATCATCGACTATTATGAAAAAATAACAATGTACATATCTCAATACTGGCTTTGAAAATATGAGTGAGGAGTGATTGTAGATTGGATGAGGATTCATACATTAAAACTAGAGTGATATTTGTACCGTTACATAATTTCCACGCTTATGATGCGGAAGACATTAAGCAGATGCTGCGCATCCTATCCTACTTATCAGAATGTCTTTCAATAGGTGTTTATCGCGTATTCGAGAAATTACCCACGATTAATGGAAATGATACATCTCTTTTGGCATCTACCCCCTTGAATCACTATACCAGTACTCCTTGTTGGGATATACTGGCTCATGTAAAAAAGAATCAGAAATTATACATTGGTCTGGACAAACCTATTGGAATCTTTATTCGTGGTCAAGCAATCGAGATGGTGTTTGATAGATATATTTCAACGGATTTCAGAAAATTAGATAATGAAATAAGGACACTAGCAAGTTTAGTCGGTTCTTTGATTTTTGGTTATAAACTTGAATCAATCACTCCAATCATTGCGATTCTCAAAATAATTGAATGTTCTGAAACCAAAGATGCAAAGATATTAGGGAAATTTCTTAGTTTGTACCAAATTGCTGACGGTTTATTTGTTGGTCCAAAAAAAATCAAGAAAGATCATATACCGGATCAGGTTTTCTCCTTTTATTCTTCAGGATGGTCCGATATCTATCTTGCTAGTTCCAAGATTGTGTATTCTCCGAACTCAACGACTAGTTATCCATTGAATGAAATTCTTCCATCTGTGATTATGACTTCCCTCTGTGCAGCTGAATTACATAACCTCTCAACACTTATTCCTCAAGTGATTACGGAAATTTACACAGCGGGGTCCAATATGCCTATTCTCTTTAGAAATTTATTCAAAACCGAACCAATTGTTAAGCGCTGGATACGTTTCAATGATGAATCGATTCTTGAACTAACTTCAGAATTCACCAAGGTCATGAAACGTCTAGAAACCAATCCTGATGGCGAAGTTGCGAGATCTTTTTGGAAAGTCCATAGTGAAGTACATCTACCTCGTCTCAATGAATTAGCTATACACTTGGACCAAAATGTAAATCGGCTCTTACATAACATTACTACTTTGCTAGCAAGAAAAAATCCTCCTATCAAACGCGCTCTTACTTCTTTTAAATTGTTTAAACCATATGAAATGATACTGAATGATCTTAAGGATTTAAGACGGGAAATTCCCTCATTCAAGAAACCATTTCAAGAACAAGTTTCAAATGCTATTTCCAATGCAAAATTGGAAGTGGCACTCCATGGAATTCTTATTTCCCTTGGTGCACTAATAATAGGAGTATCTATTGATATTCTTACAGCATTTCCTTCATTACTACAAATAGTTCAGAATTTTGTAAGTGTAACTTGGCCACTAAGTTTCCTATTATTTGGACTACTAGTTTCCATACTTGTAGGATTCGTTGAGGTACACATTCTGATTAAGGCGTCGAAAAGCAGGTATTTTCCAAAAAGACTTGCCCAACTAATTACAAGACTCCTTAATCGCAGGTGATGTAAATTGGATATTTTGTTCAATTTAGAAATGAAGTAGCTGACTGGGCAACTCTAATGAACACTTCCAAGAGTAGTTAGAATCACAATTGAATGAAAATTTGTAGAAAAACAAGAATTATGGTGCGCTCGCCGGGATTTGAACCCGGGCCGGATCCGATCTACGGTTCCGAGGGATTAACCTCCGAACGTTGGCAGGGATCCATCATAGCCTTGGCATTTTCTTAATGGGACTTTAAATTAAATCAACATGACAAATATTTGAGATGGTATTCCAATCAAAATTCACTATAATGCCGCACTTGGTGGATTTCATTGAAGAACTCTACGAAAATAATAATTCAAGACTAATTTATACTGAAACCAGCTGTGAAACCGTTGAAGCGCTTAGAGATGTATTGAAGCAGTTCTCAAACACTCTGAATGAACGTTTAATTCAAGATAGTATAGAGAATCAAATCCGGGTAGCAGTTGTAAATAATCGAATCTATGTTTGGAAATCGGAAAATTCCCCAGACAAATTGATTAATGCCTATTCAAAGGAGCGATTCTATTTTAGAAATAGTAGGAATCTCGATCGGTTTGCTAGAAGAATATTTGGTCAATTAGATCTTGACAAGTCATCTGCATCTATGAACCATCTCAATGAATTATTCTCACAGCTACGAGATAATGGTTCAAAAACTAAAGCTATCCGCTCTACACAGCTAAGTATACGTGGGTATGATTTGAAACTATGCCTTGACATTTTAGGACTAGAACTCAACGATATCGAAAGAGAAATATCTAAACTAGCTGGGATAAATGGGCAAGGTGCAATTAATAATCCAAAATTTCCAGATGGTGAAACACTATCTGAATTAAGAGTAAGACTTGGTGCAATTATCAACAGTGATTGTCATATCCGCAAGGATGGTATGATTACTTACTACGAGAGCAGCTCAGAGCGAATTGATTATGTGGAAATATTAGTGAAGGAGTTTGGGGATATTACACTACATAGGGGCAAACGAGAAGGTCGCTATGAAGTATGTTTCCCTCGAAGTATTGGCCGTGCTTTTCTAACTTGGGAATTTACTGCGGGGGATAAGCCACTTCAAAACAATCAGTTATCAATTCATATCCGGAATGCATCATTAGCTGATGTAAGAGCTTACTTCGAAGAACTGATTCCCGAAGATGGATATTTTACTCCACACGCAGGATTTTCTTGGAGCCGGTCAGTTGTTCTAGATCCAGGAATTAAGCGAGAAAAGTATCAAATTGCTTCTCTAGTGGGACTGGATGAAATGAATTTAGTTTGTGATTATGGTGATGACCATTGGAAGGAGCGACAATTGATTGGGATTAGTCTTACAACTCTCCGAGAGTTAACAGAATCTGAGAATGAACATATCGCAGTAACAGCAAATAGACTTCTGAAAGCAATATTTGCAAACCCGAGTACCCTGATGAGTGACGAGATAAAACTACTTAGTCGTTTGAATATTAATGCTCATCCATACCCAAAGGATATTGTTTATTCACATAGGACAGGTCGTCTTTCAATTAATTGGACCGCTTATGTATTCAAAAATGGAGACAAAATGAGATGGGCGTTGTTGTGCCCACCTAGAGATATCGTAAAACGTGAAAAGGTTGTTGAATGGATAAGACAGAATCAAGACTTGTCATTCAAAGTAAAGAAACAGCTACAAAACGAAGGATATAGGATTGATTAACTAGTTACACTATTGCAATTAGGTTATTTGAAAAGGAAGTGGTGCGTCCGCCGGGATTTGAACCCGGGCCGGATCCGATCTACGGTTCCGAGGGATTAACCCCCGCACGATGGCAGGGATCCATCATAGCCCCTTGGCCAAGCTTCCAGAAATTGAAAGCTTTTAGACAACGGACGCAATCTTGCTACTCTGACAACGAGCGCTGTAGAACTGAGCGCAACGGTGAGCGTTAAAAAGCTTACCAAATGTTGCCATAAACTAGACATAGGTATTAACAAGATGTTTGATGTGGACTACCCTGAAAGTAGATTCACACTCCAAAGCATGACGATTTCCCTTTCTTTCATCGAACATCATCCTTGTTCCTCCTACCCAGTAACTCGTTTTCTTCTCTGATAACCATCCACGAGGAAAGATGTATGTTCCAAAATCAGTTTCGAAGGTCCTCAAATACTTCAACGATCTCTGGAACCACTCAGTTTCATGTGCCAAAGGGAACTTAGCCATTAACTCAAGGGTGAGGAGTAACTCTGCGAACTCTCTCTCTTCGGGATTTGTTAGATATCCAGGAAGATGTGCCGCCCACCCCAAGACATAGTATCTAGAACCATATTTTGCAAGACCATAACTCCAAGGTATGTTCTGATACTCTTCAGTAAGCACTAGTTCAATGACTTTGTCTAGCTTCTTTCGATGAACTTTGCTCTCCATGATGCTCTTACAACTAGCAAGTCCACGAATATCATGAATCCAAGGGAGCATGAATCGCTGATCTTGGTATAATTCAGGATTGACTAGTCCATACTCAGTATTCTTGGGAATCCCTTTGTATTCAGACTTGTCAACAAATATGCGTGAGAAGTCAGGGTCCTCAGCAAACTCATAGAGGCTCTCCAACCTATCTATCATCTGCTCTAACACAGGTTTAGTTGAGCCGTAACCCGCATAAGCTAGGAATGAAGCAATGATTGTTCTAAGGAATATTGCATGAGGTTTCTCTGGAATGGTTTCAACATTCTCGGTAAGCCAGACTCGAAAAGGAAGGGTCTTACTATCAAAGGGCTGAAGCCCCGCTCTGAGACCAAGCTGCACAAGTTTTCCCATTACATTCTCGAATGCATCAATTCTACTGGAATGAATACTATTGAAATCTAATTTTGGTGTAAGGTGTTCCAACCATTTGACGACCTCGGGACTCAGTAGCATCTCATTGAGAGCACGTCCAACTATTCCAACATCTTGCTCATTCAGAATATCCACTAATGTTCTGTATTTGATTGAAGGTCCAGCATTAAGCAAGAGCCAATGAGCAAGGTCGTACAATTCCATATGCTACCTCTTTGATTTGGAACATATCTATTCTCCCATCATCATTTTTGGCGATACAGTGTTAAGGAAGAATGATACAAATCCGATTGAGTGAAGCAGATGACTCAACTGGACAACCTCAAGAAGAACATCATGCAGGATATCTATGAGAAACGGATGATTCTCACTTCAGTCCGTGATAGACCCGAGGGTTGGACTCTTCACTCTGGGATATGGAGTCCCTTTTACATACAACTTAGAATATTGAGTTCGTTTCCTGAAACCCTGAAATTGGTAGGAAGTGCCCTATCTACCTTGATCAAAGAGGAAGCTCCTTCGGTCAATCGACTGGTTGGCATTGCTTTCGCTGGTATACCAATTGCTACTGCTGTTTCGCTTGAGTCTGGTATCCCCGCATGTCACACTCGCAAGATTCTTGGAGTTCGCACAGAGCAGGAACTATTTGATGCCATTGGTAAATATGGTCAACATTCTCTCATGGAAGGAGAGGTACAAGATGGAGACACCCTCTGCCTTATCGATGACCTAGTTACGGGAATGGAGAGTAAATTGGTTGGGCGTGCTCAGGTACTGGCGGAGATGAAGAAGCGCGAAATCTCTGATGTATCTGTAGATGATATTGCTGTGATAGTAGACCGCCAACAAGGAGCTCGTGAACGAGCAAAGGACTTGAACATCAAACTTCACTCATTGATTGACCTGATAGATGAAGGACTTCCTTCAATCAAGGACTTAATGTCTGAGGATGAATACCAAATCGTATCTGAATATCTTACAAATCCCAATGGTGCAAAAAAAGTCTGAATTAGCCACCATAGAAACTAATTTCTTTACCAATCATCTCTTCATAACTTCCTATGAGTCCTAAGAATCCCCTCGAAACCCTGTTGAAACTAGCTCTATCTATGTCGGAGCGTAATCATGAGTATTACGATGAGACCTCTGATAATGTTGAAATTCCGCAAGTAAAAGCACTTCTTCGCGTTCTTGCAGATACAGAGCGTGATTTGATAATAGAAATCCAAGATATGATAGTGACAGGAGTTCTTGATGAAATCGAGGAAATGGGTCGAGTTGAAGTTGGTGCTGATCCCCTAGATGACACACCCTTTGCTCCTGAACGAAATGATTCAGACCCTCGAATTTTTGTTTGTAACAAGGCGCTAGAACAGGAAGTTAAGGGGTATACCTTCTATCTCTCTATCTCAGCAAGAGCAAAATCCGAACTTGTGAGCCGTGTCTTTGAATATCTTGCCTTCATTAAATCTGAGCAAATCGAGAGGATTCGTAAGGTCTGTGAGACTTTCTAGATTTGGGTATCTATGATAGAAAGTTCTTTTTGAAACAACGCGCACAATATCGTGCGATGACAGAGAGGAGTTCAGTCCAGAGTATGCTAAAAGTTGCACTGACAACTTCAGCAAATCATTATGATTTCTATCTAAAAGCAGCAAATATAGCGTCAACCGCTCAGGTCAAGGCTCTACTCATGGTCCTTGCTGAAACTGAAGGTGACCTCATCGAGCGCATCCGACTAATGATGACCACGGGAATTCTCGATCAGATAGAAGAGGTCGCTAGTGAAGCATTTACTACTAAGGACCCTGATCCTACACCTTTTGGAATGGACCGAACCCCCTTTGCTGCATCCAATCCCGATACAGATCCTCGTTTCTACGTGTGCAATCGCGCTCTTGAGATGGAATTCAAAGGTTTCAGTTTTTACAGTTCAATCTCCAACAGGGCACAATCTGAG
Organism: Candidatus Thorarchaeota archaeon; assembly: GCA_016840385.1. The sequence goes on from JAEOSL010000012.1 coordinate 13,764, forward strand.
TTGATAAAGCGTCTCTACGAGTACTTTGCTCATATCAAGTCTATCCAAATAGAGAAGATACGTAAAGTGTGCGAGTCCTTCTGATAGTGCTTTTATTTTCTAGAACTAGTTCAATTATAGAAACTTAGAACACGTGTTCCAATGATTTAATTAGACGAATATCGATTTAAATAAATAATTAGAAACATTTATATATATTTTATGTTATGCATACAGTAGTGGCCGAGAGGCCGCGAACAGTGGAAACCCTGAGAATCTCCATCGGAAACGAAGGGGGTAGGGGGTTCCCAACAGCGAGATGGAAATTATGAATAACGAACAGACTGTGTTTATTCCCCCTGTTAGGCTTGACAGCTATGTAGACTTCAAAAATATTGCAAGTGAAGCTGCAGTGGTGGTCTATAGTCCTCAATATTATCAGGGACCTTTTACAGATGAACCTAAACGACTAAGCAGACTCACTTTGACTGCAGTAGGAGTTAGGAGAAATAGTGTGCCTTTGACATTCAAGTATATCATTGATGATGTACGAGACATTGATAGAGTCGCATCGGAGATACTTACAGAACTAGAAAATCTAGGGAATCTAGTTCGTGGATCTGTTGAAACTTCTCGACCTATGGGCGAATTACTGACTAGTTTGTCCTGATGATTATTCAGCAATCAACCAATTGGCGCTGTCCACTTAGAAAAGGACCATCTCGCATCGACCGATACTGCTTTTTGGATACGTATCAAGTACATAATGAGAACAGTGACAGACCCAGAACCAGCTGAAAAAATCGTACCTCGCATTCTTGAGCAATACTCAGAACGCCCTCGAGGTTGGCATATTATGAACACTCCAAGAGGAGAAGTTCTTGTGCTTAGTTCTGATTCTGCATTTCAGTTGAAACTGATTCCTCTTAATCCTCGTGAGTTCACTGGGGCTGGTGTTGAACTTCCAGAATCCAATGATACAGTTGATTCAATTCGAACTTCTCCAGAGTTTGGTCTTCGACCACTCAGTGAATCAGACCTTCAAGGGATAGCAAACTCAATGAGTGGTGAGCAGGATGCACGAGAAGAGATTGGCGAGATTCTAAGTCGGACTCCACTCAGTCTTGAAGATCTTTCCTCGAACCAGAGTTCTCACATTCTACGCGGTCCAGTTTTGTCTCGACCTGACTTGGGGTCTCTGAGTCCGGAGATTCTGAAGATGCAAATGGCTCTTGATAGGAGTGCACAGAAGACCTTCAGGAAGCTCTACCCAATGCGTGCAGGTATGTACGGCTAGACTGGAAAATGTGCCTCTAGACTATCTTTCATTAGTCTTAGTTCCAAATTTAATTGTTGAGCGCCATGATTCGTAACTTGATTATTATTAATGAGAACAGCCGTGCTCTCCTCAGTGCTAATTTTGGTGAGTGTCATTCACTTGGTGAAGACAATGAAATGGTAAGTGGTTTCATCAGTGCAGTTCATAGTTTTGCAAAAATGGTAGATGCTGAATCTGTAGATGAGATTCAGTTAGGTACACTAACATTCATTCTGATGTCAAAGGGGAATCTAGTCTTCGCACTTTCTGCAGATGACGAAAACACAGTAGAACATAGAACAACTCTTGTTAGGATAATCGACCTCTTTGAGGACCTTTATGATTACTACACTGTGTGTGTGGAACCAGATATCGATATAGCAATTTTCCGAGAATTTCCAAAGTTTCTTGTTGATCAAGATATCCTAAAACCAAATTGTGGGAACTATACAGAATGTGAAGAATGCCCCAATAGCACCAAGTCACTTCCCGTAGAGGATATGACCAAACAACTTGATTCTCGTCGAATGTAGATTAAAGAGCCGATGTTGCTGTAGAAGAAAGTGGTGGGCCGGACGTGATTTGAACACCTCACCTTTGAACGTGCTTGGAAAGATTATTTAGAAACCACCTCACATAGAGATACCTACAATCTTGGCTTTGCGATGATTGAACAGGGAGTGTCTGGAAAAAACATTGATGTGATTCCCTCTGGGGAGTCTGCCTGAATTAATGCCCCAACTTACCCTTTGCTTCTTGGAACCTTAACAGTGCAGAATCTACATTATTCTAGGAGGAATTAATGAAATGACGAAAAAGACATACATCTGCGCCACCATCTTGGTTTCTATCGGACTTCTACTAGCTGGTATAGGGCCTGTGGTTGCAACAGATGAGCTGTGGGTGGAAACCTATGGTGGCGATGGATATCAAGAGTTCCATGGAATGGCCGCGCTTGCTGATGGCGGATTCGCTCTAGCTGGAGGCTATCTTGAACCTGGAGAAGAATACATGGATATGTGGCTTGTAAGGACTGATTCAACAGGTGCTACAATATGGGAGGAGAAATACACAGACCCAGACCATGCTGCTGAACTGGCCTACACCATGATCGAAGTAAGCACAGGAGGCTTTCTTCTTGCAGGTCAGTCTGATGGAGGAAGATCCTGGATTGTAAGAACTGACAATGGTGGAGCTATGGCCTGGAATGTGAGCTTTGAGTTATTCGGTGGAAGTCATCCAATGTCCATTACTGAGTGCAGTGATGGCGGTTTTGCTTTTGTAGGAGGTCACTACCTAGTCAAAACTGATAGCAACGGGAATCATCTCTGGAATCGAACTTATGAAACAGCAAGTGCCGACGAGTTTGAACGGAATGAACTAGAGGATGTCATCGAAACCAGCGTTGGCGATTTTGTCATGACTGGAAAAACTGAGACCTTGGGTGCTGGACAAGATGATCTATGGTTGCTTAAGACAGATGAAAACGGAGTCGAGCTTTGGAATAAGACTTGGGGGAGCGTCGAACGTGACTACGGGCGAGCTCTGATTGAAGTTGATTCGGGAGGATATGCCATTACAGGTATAAAGCACACAGCTGATGGTTACTTTGCATGGCTTATACGCGTCGACTCCAACGGTGATGAGAGTTGGAGCCAGACATATGTGGACCCGCTAGAGCCGACTGGCTCTTCTCAGTGTGAAGGACAAGATGTGATTGAATGTAGCGGAGGTGGATTTGCCATCTGTGGAACAACCTCCTCATTTGGTGAAGGCAATAACGACATGATTCTCATCCGGACAAATAGTAATGGTGATTATTCTTGGCATAGGACGTATGGAGGTGCTGACGAAGATTATGGCAAAGTTGTTGCAGAACTCAGCGGAGGCGGATTTGCTGTAGCTGGCGATATCCGAAGTGGTGCATTAGGCGGGTCTGATGGGGGTATTGTTGTGTTCGAGGATTCCGCACCAGCTGGCCCATCTCCTGATATAACACTCATAATAATTGGAGCCGGAGTGGCGGTAGTTGTTGTAATCATTCTGATAATTATAATGAAGCGTAGATAATCATACAGATGAAGTGAAGGAATCTGTCCTTCAAGAGGCTCAGCTTCCTTCATCTTCTTTACTTTATTATGGCACAATTGAATAGTTTTGAAGGATAAAAAAGGTTTAAGATTTCCCGATTTAGTTGATGGCAGTAACGAGAAATGAAAGGTAGGCTGGACGTGATTTGAACACGTGGCCACTATATGATTTCACATGTATGGTCGGTAATCTCGTCGCTTTCCAATCCAGTCACCAATGAACGCCCCGATAACTACAGATGGAATCGTAAGAAGGGGCATTCCTATCCACCAGGGAATCGACCGAAAGAATGGGGCGAAGAGGAAAACTGATGGGCCTATCAAGCACCAGAACCCTATACCACTAGCTCCAAGCATAATGAACACTGCTCTCCACATTCTCTCGGTAGCTATTGTGCGTAAATAGTAACTCATTCCGTACATTGGAATACCAACTGCAATGGCTAGAAAGAGCTGTGGGGGTGGTAGTATCCCATAACCAATAACTATGACATAAAAGATGATCATTATAGCAAAAGAAACGACTCCCATAGAAAGCCAGAAACTCCGCACGCTTCGTTTCCACCACTGAGGTTTCTGAGGGCCGCGTGGCCAATTTTCTTTCAACAAACTGTCTATGTTTGATATTCTGCAGACTGGATTTGTTTTAGCGGAAACCTCTATGACCTTCGCACCCCGGGCGAAGTCATCATTCTCCAAAAGATCTTTCAGACTAGATACTGCCTGGTTCTTATCGAGTAGACCCTCATCAATTCCCTCAACGGAATCGACAACACAAGATTCGAGTAAAGTCATGGTCGTTCCAAATGGTCCTTCAATAAGCCCACAAGCCTCAACGGAATCCCACAGTTGTTCCGCAATGTGACTGTATCGGGTACCATCCCAAGGTTGAGCAGTCCACTTATTGACCATCTCGTACAGGGTTTGTGTAGTTATTCGATCCATTTTGCTTCACCGATTTACAACATGTAGGGCATGTAGTTCCATTTCTTTCCCAGGCGATCACCCAGAATGCCACCTATCACTATACAAGATCCAAGAACAATCCAAGATACGAGTCCGGCGAAAATGCGGTATGAGATGTCGGGTGAGGGGAGAAAGACAGAGTTAAAAAATGGCACCAAGAAGACTCCATACAGAATAAAACCACCCATTGCAAAGATGCAGGCGTGTCCCACGATCCAGATTGCTCTCATGAGTCTGGGGGGATTGAACTTGTAGAGGTAGTAGAGTAAGATACCGGACACACTGGTGATGACAAGCCAGGACAGTAGTCGACTGGGTTCCCACAATTGCAGACCAATCATCGTGATATATAACCCAAGAGCTGTTACAAAGGACACAACCATTGCGATTTTCATTCGACGAGTCCATCTAAGAGGCTCTCTGGATTGACTCTGCTGTATCATATGGTCAATGTTTGATATTCTGCACACGGGATTTGTATTAACACAGACTTCTATGATTCTAGCACCCTCAACGAAGTCGTCATTCTCCAGGAGTTTCTTCAGGCCATCAACTGCTTGTTCTTCTGTGAGTTGACCTGCTTGTAATGCCTCCGTGGAGTCAACAATACATGACTCAAGCAGTGTTACGGACACGCCATATAGTCCTTCCATGAGATTAGAAGCATCGATTGAGTTCCACAATTCTTCGGAAATGCGCTTGTATTGGACTCCATCCCACGATTGTTCAACCCAAGCTGTGACTATCTCATACAGTGTTCTTGTTTTGAGATATTCGTGAATTGATGGGGAATGAACTTCCGATCCTTTTTCTATTCGATCCATTTCAAACGTCTCATAAGTGTCATGAAAATATCTTCTAGTGCATCCGTGGCAGGCAAGTCTTTCGGTAATGGGAGCCCCCATTCAGCTGCAAGAGTGTGGAGTATCTTATTACAGACTGACTTCTCACTGCAATTCCCACAATCTCCTTCATGGCTATACCATAACTGAGTTCCCAGAGTGAGTGAGTATACAATGTATGTTTTCGATTTGTTTGAAGGACTATGACCTACAGCAAAACCATACCTGGGACTGATATGTTGAATGCTAATCCGATTAGTCGAAGCAGTGTACAGTAAGATTTTCTCTATCCTTTCCTCGGCAATTCTCTGAGCTTTGCTTACTAATGCACGTGATACATCCAACTCTCGCGCGATTACTGACGGAGGTATCTCATTTCGTCTTCTTTGCCATATGAACTCCTGCTGCTTCGTTGGAAATTTGAAACGAATGGATTTCAATATAGACACACACTCTTACTAATTAACCAATTATGGTTAACATGAGTTCTTTTCCTTTTTAAATTGTTTGTTCATTTATTTGAATGAGGAATGATCTGTTGTAACTGTCACAATATCGTTCACTGTGCTTAAAGAAAAAATAGGGATTGACTGGTCTGAAATATCAGATTCTTGAAAAGGAAATGAATGGTGGGCCGGACGTGATTTGTTCGGAATACAGTAAGACGATTGAAGTAGTTCTCCTAGAAACAGTTGTTCAAAGAACAGTACAATTAATGAGAATCAATTACATTTAGATTAGGTGGAGATATCCAGTTTGGACTCAGTTGATAGAAAACTCCTATGGGAACTCGATGCAAATTGTCGAATATCATATGAGAAATTAGGTCAAAAAATTAATCTTTCGGCGAATGCATCTAGAAAGAGATTAGAGAATCTCATTGAGGCTGGAGTGATTGTTCGATTCATGGTTATCCCTCATAACGCAGTACTCGACGCTGAGTTCATTTCCATTCTTGTGTATACAGATGGAACAGAGATTCAGGATGATCTTATTCATAGAATTGGGAATCATCCAGTTGTCCATCATGTAAGCCCATTAGTTACTACAGAAGGTGGCACCTATCATCTATTTGGTCAATACACCAGCATAGAAATGCTATCAGAACTTGGTCAGTTTTTGAAAGAATTAGATGCCGTGACTGAAGTCAAACAATACCCAGTACTCTTTCCAAGGGGAGGAAAAATCCAGCTCACAAAAATGCAACTAAAAGTGTTAGCGTGTCTGATTGATAATCCAAGAATGTCAATAAGTGAAATCGCTCAGTGTTCAAAATTAAATGCTCGAATGGTGCGAAGAGTGTTGGATAAACTCCAAGAGGAGCGAGCAGTAAGGTTCACTGTGAGGTGGGATATAAACGCAGGCGATAATACGTCATTTTGGATTTTGATACGTTGGAATCAGAAGAAAATGACCCATGAGGAGATCGTGAAAACGTTAGAAAGTGAGTTTCCAGAGGATTATTGGACATCCTTTGTTGTAGCAACTGAACCAATCGTATCTGGCAGATTTGTGGTTGCTAATCTTCGTAGAGCTCATCAAATTATTGGAAAAGTCAAGGAAATGCCTTCCGTTGAATCCACTCAAAATTTTGTATGTTATTCATCATTTGATTTTCCGTGGCTTGGAGAAACCTTGCTACAAGACATGATTTCCAGAATGGAATTATAGATTGTTGAAAAGGAAATGAATGGTGGGCCGGGCGTGATTTGAACATGTACGTTTCAACTCAATTCCTTTGCAATTACTGTTTACATACTATTTAATGCAAAATATATATATGATGAATTGAACTTTAGAATATCATAGTTGAGGGAATGAATAATGAGATTTAGGAAACATAGATTGGTTCTATGCTCTATAATAATATCTTTTATGCTAATAGGAATACAGTTCATTTGGATTCAAGAATTCACAGATGAACCACCAAAACCTCCCGACTTGATTTGTCCAATTCTGGGTTACAAAGATACATCACATAGTATTGATGAATCGTATCTTGAATCTTTGACAACAACAGAGTCCTCTGGTAATCGTTGGTGGGCAGGAAGTACGCCACCATGGTGGAACAGTATGAAGGCTATTGAAATTCAGACCACAATCAAAACTCCCAGTACTGGAGAATCTGGATCAGGGTGGAGATATTATGCACTGTTATCATGCATTGATTATCCTGGGTTTAGCTACGATCAAATTGGCTTTGGAGCTTGCGATGAAAATTACTATTTGATATGGAGCTATACTACACATGATTTCTTGGGTAGATACACATATCATACAACAGTGGGTCCGAAATTATGGAAAAACACGTATTACACATTTCAACTGATAGTTGATGATGGTGAAGTAAGCTTCAACATGTATGTCGGTGGATGGTTGGAGTACACACGAACAGTCGATACACGCGGCAATTGGTTCGAGCTCAATGATGCTCTCTGGGTTGGTTTCATTCTACGCTCATGTTTTACACTATATGAGGAAGGTCTCGTTCAGGATATTCCAGATAATGACTTGAAATTCCAAAATACTCAATACATACAATATGGAACCTACAGTTCTGGATACTGGGACAGTTGGGTAGAATACTATGCTTCAGTTGGAACCTTCTCTATTCCAGATGACGTGGATGTTACAATAAGTACGACTCAACACTATGTATTCATTGATAATACACCATGAAATAATCTGACTCTAATGAAGCTTCACATAATTTGAAAATTCTCTAAAGAATCCAGAATGTTCTGGATTCTTTCATTTTCTTTAATGCAGTAGTAACTCCTGCATACAAAATGAAACTATTCAAAAATACTAAAAACTTATGTCAATGAACGGAAATGAATAATTGTGGTTACATATGCGCATAAGGTTGGGATCTGTTATTCTCTTAGTTCTAGGTCTGGGTGTTATTACTGCAGCTGTTATACCCGGTACGATTCTAATTCTGGAATCCACCATGATTGTAACTGGATTGTTCATGATTCTTGTATCTGTCTGTACAATGCGAATTGATGACGGAACTAAGGAAGATAATGGTGGTTCAATTTGAGGTTTATCCTTCTTAGATAAAACCACTTCTTCTTACAATGTCTGAGGATGACTCTGGGCTTCATAACTTGGATGAAGATTTCTACCTCGAGGTTGTTGAGGTGAATTTACGAAGCAGAAATGAATGGTGGGCTGGACGTGATTTGAACGCAGACAATGTATAGAATTGATTACACAAAACTACTTTGATATGCTATAAAAACTGCAAAGTGCTACCTTCTAGTATTGCAGAAATCCACCATGAGCACTCATTATTGCTAAAGACCTGCACTATTCCAAGATTTAGCTACATGAAATCAATATCATCCTTACTTTTCAATTTCAAGTCCTATTGTTCGTTTTCTATGATTATAGATATATTATTGATACTTTTTGATAGACATTTTGTTATGTAATGAGATGATACTGATGGTAGAATCCCAAAATATCACTAGAGATCCACGATCTCGAAAGACCCTGCTCAGAAAACACCTCACTAGAGGTAACCCTGTTGACAATAATGAAAATGAAGACACAGAAAGAGGGAATGAAACATGACCAATGACGAGGAGAATGAATCATCGTCTTTCTGGACAAATGCCTTTATTGCTCTCATTCTAGCTGCTATATTCACACTGATTATTTTTTCACCATTGATGCTCTTTCCTTGGTTCCCTCTTGATTGGCATATACCAACAATCATACTTGTAGGATTTGCATTTTGGGTCGGATTTGGCATTTATATTCAGAGTAAAAACACACAATTCTCCTCTTATTCCATCATTCTGGGAATATTGATTGAGATAGGCCTGACGGTCATAGCTGGCTCCCTCGCCCTCCTATCTATTCCAGTTCCAATCTTTGGTAATGCATTATTTGCTTCTTTAGCTGGAGCTACTGCAGTAGGTGTTTTCCTCTACTGGCTACTATATTCAAATCGGGGAGCTGCACAGACAGGTCTAATCACCGCATCTGCAAAGTCACATACAGAACAGAAACAGTCCATCCAGAGATTATTCATGCAGAAAAAATCTGAAACAGTACTTGCGCTGGAGCTCGTTGAAGAACCCCATGACTATATCTTTTCAGAAAACGAAGAAAGAACACCCTCAAACCATATCGAAAGATTTTCTGGCATAGTAAGGTCTCTTTTCTCGACCCCGTATTCCATTTGTTATCAACAGATTAATTCCAAGACCCGATTCTATTTCACGACCTGGTCAAATGATGAGACTCAACTCAGTCATCAGAGGACCGTGCTACTAGATGCAATTCAGTACAGTTTACCGAAGTTCAAGTTTAGAATCTTAGAAACATTTACCGGAATTGACCTAAAGGAACATGAGAAAGGATCTGCTGCAATCATTACAGGAGTGCCGCTCTCAGTTGATGACGATTCCCAAACAAAGGACCCTCTTGAGAATACTCTTGAGAATATTGTAGGAGTATTACGAGAGCTTGAGAATGGTATCTTTCAGGTCTTTGTTGAACCTGTAAAAATGAGCAAGTCCAAACTGAAGAAACTTGAAGACCAGTATAAGAGTGAGGTAATGCGCTCAGAAACTGTCATCTCACAAGAGCGCTCTGGATTGCTTCAGAAGAATCAACAAGAATCTCGAACCTCTGTAAACATGGACGCAAAGAAGAAGGCAGATATTCTGGATCGCCAGATCAAACGGTTCTCTGAATCGAACCTGTACAAGACAACAGTCACTGCACTTACCTGGGGTCCTGATATCACCAAGGCTGATATGGATGCACGCAGATTGGCTATAGCTCTCGTTGGCGCATTACGACCAGGTACTGATCAAGAGCAGTTTCAGGTGGAATACAAAACCAAGCGGAAAGACATTGCACAATTGATGAGAGGACTTCCAGTTGGAAAGTCCACCATTCTTACTGCTGGTGAAGTTACGAATTATTGTAAACTAACTCGTAGAGATATTGGACTGAGTATAACCAAACGGGAGAAATTCTCTTCGGGGATGAAAGAAACTCAAGAAACAACAGAACCTAGAGAATCACAAGTACAAAAAGTGACTTCCGTAGTAGCAACTAAAGTTGATTGGATCAAACGGGTTCCAGATATCTATCTGGGTCATCCTATTGATGAGAGTGGGAAGATTCTGCCCAAGTCATATGTCACATGTGACACCAACTTCCTCAAAATGCACTGTGTAGTTATGGGGCATACACAATCTGGTAAGTCAACAACATTACGGTCGATCTTTGGGCAGACAGTCACCTTGGGCAAGAATCCAATCATGTTCAATCCGATAAAGAGCTATGAAGCTCGTCTAATGTTGCATCTCTTCAAGGATATTCGTATCTTCACATGTGGTAGAAGTGACCTCTTCAATCTCTTATTCAACCTCTGGAATCCACCATTGAACGTTCCCCTCTCGAAATGGATAGATAGAGTGGTTCAAGCATGGACTCTCTGGTTACCCAATGACCCAGTTATCTCTATGCACTTTGAAAAAGTAGTATATGCGATGTACAAGAGGTGTCGGTGGAATATCAAGACAAATCGTAAGGGACGACCAATTCTCATCACTGACCTTATCGAAACATTAGAAGAAGAACAGAAGAAACTCCAGTATGGCGAAGAGGTTTCAAGCAATATCTTTGGAGCTCTGGTTGAACGAATCAAGTTGATCCTGAGGAAACACAAACTAGTCAGTATATTCAACACAAAGACTGGAATTACTGTGGCAGAGCTTTTAGCTCATCCTACCATCATTGACATGGACGCTCTCTTCAAACATGATAAGACCCTCCTTATGGGAATACTAACCGCTGCAATCTGTGAGTACAAATTGGCTAATCCTTCCGAAGAACTCACTAACGTTCTAATCCTTGATGAAGCACATTATCTTCTAGGGAAAGAAAATGCTAGTGGGGAGGCATATTCTGGAGCTCAGCTTCAAGCTATAAACGCATTCACAGAGATGCTTCGAGTAGTTGGTGGAACTGGGCTTGGTGTGATAATAGCAGATCAATCACCGACATCCCTTGTTCCAGAGGTCATGAAGATAGCTGTAAATATGATAATTCATGCACTCCCAAGTAAAGAGGATAGAGAGCTGGTCGGCAATTACACTCGATGCACGAATTCACAAATCGATCATATTGCAGGGATGCAGCCAGGAGAGGCTGTCGTGTATCTGCAACATGAAGGCACTCCTAAGAATGTAAAGATGTTCCAACTTGACCGATTTGTCGTGGGAGGGATATCAAAAGACCCTGTAAGCGATAAGGTAGTAGCAGAACACATGAAGAGAATAGTCAAGGACCATCCTGAGCTAGTAGATGCTGTACCAATATCTGATGAAATCGACACTCAACCAGAACCAATAAAGAACAAGTCTAAGAGCAAATCAAATACGGAGAACAAACATCCTAGGGAACTACTTCTCGAGAGATTTCCACAAAACCTTCAAGAACGAATAGCAGCAGCAGTCATACATCCAACTTTCAAGAGATTCTGGGAAGACCATCTTGAGAAGGAAGATGTTAACACACTGTCGAAGCTAATCCATAAAATATCCAAGAAAAGTGGAGATGGCAGCTATGATTCTTATCTTGTAGTTCTTCATTACCTCTATCAGGAGTATGGTTGTGAAGATACTAAGCATGTCTTTGATGAAACTGTTAAGATACTTGATGGAGAATTACGTGGATGACTAGAGAGGGAAAGGAGTACGGTCGTCGAAAGCGAGAGGGTAGTGATGAGGATGTGGAAACCGACCGAATTGTACGAGAGATCATAAATGAGGTCAGAAGAGAGATTGAGAATGAAGAATCTCCTGAACCAAAAGAACACCCTGAGCACGAATACGATCCAGAACAGTGTGTACGAGAGGTAATAAAAGAAATACAACAAGAGGAAGCAGAACGATGTAGGCTTGAAGAGCAAAAAGAATCGAAAGAAAAACCTCCAGAAACAAAAGAGAAAGTAGAAACCTCTGAGGAATGGGATGTTGACGAATGTGTGCGCACAGTGATTAGAGAGGTTCAGGAAGAGGAGGTTGAACGTCAGAGGTTGCGGGAGGAGCGAGAACATGCAGAGATGGAGAAGGAACAACAGATTGAGGCATCTTATGAATCAAGAAAAGAAACTGCAGACAAAGATGAGCTTGACGAGTATGAGAAACGAATCCGTGAAGGATTTGAAGAGCATGGAATTGACCCAGAAGAAGTGCAGGAACGTTGGAGAAAGAAGTTCGAAGAAGAAGTACAGGATGAGATGGGAGAAAAATCGAGAAAACAAACTGAGGGAGAGGATGATGAGGATACAGGACAAGAAAGAACCGCAGAGGGTCGCTATTACTATGATGATGGAAGTGGACAGGTGTATGAGGTCCAGATGGACTCCAAAGAGAGTTCCGGTTCTGAAACAGAGATGGAGTCCAGTGGTGAAGTCCAGGAGAAGGTAGAAGATCCACAACCCGAGATTCAGGAAGATGCTGAGGTCAAGAAGGAATCAAAAGATACAGAATCGAAGAAATACTCTGGTGAAGTCGAACCAGAGAAAGTAACTCCTACACAAGAAACCGAGGATGTTGTAGGAGAGAAGTCGAGGAAAGAAGTGAGACCCGAACAGGAAGAAATCCCTAGGGTAGAAAGTGAAGAAATCAAACAGGAGAAGAAAGAAACTATCAAAGAATCTGCTGAAACGTCTTCAGAAGGACATAGTGAAGATACAGAAGAAACTAGCCAAACTCCGGAAAAAGGCAGAGAGAAGTCAAGCTCCACTCCTGAAACCAACACGAAACGAAAACAAGAACGCACAGAGTCCGAAGGTTCGCAGGATACCGAAGAGAATGTAGAAGAAAAAAGCGATTCGCGAGAAAAAGAGATATGGACTGAATATGAGATAAAATATGGTTCTCTAGAGGATGAGAACCATAAGAGAGCAATCCGCGAGATCAAGGAACTACTCCCAGAAGAGGAGCAAGAAAAGTTCAATGAATCCGTCAGAGAAAAAGTACAAACAATAGAGGACTTTGAAGATTTAGCAAGAAAACATGGGCTTGATGAAATCCTCGAAGATGAAGAAGTGATGGAAGAGATTCGAAACTATCTGAAGGTTAGGCGAACTCTGGAGCAAGAACCTGATACAGATATTGAAGAACTGGCAGAAGAGATGGGGATTGATGCTGAGTTAGCTGAAGAATGGAGTAGAGGAGAATCAGAACCATACTCTCTCAAGAAATTACTGAATCTAGAAGCCTTCTATATCTGGGATGAGATTATTCGAAGTCATCGAGAACAAAATCACCCAGAGTCAAGAGAAGAGGTAGAGAGCATCCTGGAATCAAACTCTGAACTCAAAGAAGATAGACTCTTTCCACTTGAACAGGATGATGCTATTGCTTATGTTGAGATTATGGCTATGCGACGGAGAGGTGAAATTCAAAGGAGAATTCGAAATGGTCGCGAGGTCTATAGTCGCAAACAGATAATGGAGTTGAGTAAGAAATACTCCATCTCTGCGCATGAGATAATCTCATGGCTAAGAGGTATTAGTGTTCCAAATTTTATAAAACGCGTTTCAAAAGAGAACCAAAAACAAGAGTCATCTCTAGGTTCAGCAAATGACAAAATAGAAGGAACATTAGAGAGAGAACATATTCCATGGATAATCAAAACAATGACCCAATTTCAATTAGCGATCCAATATCATAATGAGTTAAGATTCTGGGAAACTTTCGATAAGCAGTACGAAATGGTTAGAGATTATTTGAATGGTAAAACACATCGAAAACCCAAACTCTTGAAAAAACTAGAAACTCTTGGATTAAGGAGGGCCTACGAAGAAACTCTAGGATGTAGCCCACAAGTAAAAATTGATTCTATGGATGATGTTGAGCGATTACATGCAAAATACAAGACACTTACAAAGAAAGATAGAGAAACTTGTCAGAAGTATTTCGACGTTATTGAAAATTCTTCATTATCAGATAAGACTCTAGCTAAACAGTATGGTATTTCGAAGCAAAAGGCATCTAGATGGAGAAATCGAATAGAACCACCCCCAATTTCTAAATTGCGTAGAATGGAGGAAGACAGGATCCTAGACGATTGGGCTAATCGGAAAGAATTTGCGGGCACGCTGTATCTGATAGCGAAATCTCATGAACAAACAGAAACAGTGAATCAAACTAAATCTGGTGAGCTCGATTTAATTGATTTGTGTGAGAATGTGTACTTCTATTTCGCTACTAAAGATAGACTTGCAAAATTCTTGATGAATATTAAACGATATTTGGGCTTGGATAGTGACCTAGGTCTCCACAATACTGTGCAACGCTTGAACAAAATCCTCACCAAAGCTTTTCCAGAGAACAAATCCAAGAAATTCATCAGTTTAAGATACAATCGAATAAAAGGTGCTTATCTGAAGGTTCTGTTGAAGTTATCAACTTGGTCAACTGATGACCTTGAGAAGTCTATTTCTAGAATAACTGACATCACTGGTCGCTCATCTAATATCTCAAACCCACGATTTTTGCAAGGGAAAGAACTTGAAGTAGTTCTTAGCAGAATAATTGCCATTGTTATTTCAGATAGTCATCTACGCTCAAATGGAGCAATTATCTACCATGAACCCGATCTTAGGAGAATACGAATAGTTGAGAAGTATCTTCAAAATCTTGGAAATATAACACTAAATCCAATTTATGATAAAAGAACAAATCATTACATTGTAAATATCCTTTCTGTCGTTGGAAAAATGCTTTTGAAATTAGGATTAACTCCTGGAAACAAAACTATTCACAATCCATGTTTCCCTGAAGTTATTTTCAATTTCTCTGAATCTGCTCTTTGTGCCGTATTAGAAGAACTGATTCCACAGGATGGGACTGTCACACCAACCTCGGTTAGTTGTAGCCATTCACATACACTTCATCCAGGAATTGATGTTAGTATACAAATGAAACCATTGATTAACCAAGAAGAAGTGGATCTTGTCAAGGACAAAGGTACTCCTTATGAGCATTATAGCCGTCTTTCAATAGGATTGTTAAAGGATTTTGCTAAATCAAAAGATAGTCGCATCTCGAAAGTCGCAAAAAGATTATTGAAACATATTTCTGAAAATCTGAATAACTTCATTGAAGGTGAAGTCAGAATTGCTACACTTTTAGGAATCAAAGTAGTTAGCAATCCTCAATCCGTTTTTTATCACAAAAGGACTGGTGCTGTAACTATTTCTTGGGGGGTACGAACTACAGGTAAATTTGAAGCAATTCGTTTTGCAATGATTGCACCTCCAAATGATGTGAAGAAAAAACGAGTGATGCACAGAGCAATTCTCGATAATCCCGCTATTGTTGAAAAGATTTTGTCAGAACATCGTGAGCTTGGAATTGTAATAAGAAAATGGTGGGAAGAAGAACTAATTGGTGGGTCGGGGGAGACTTGAACTCCCGACCTCTGCACTGTCAATGCAGTATTTGCTAGCTGATTGGAATAATTCCAATCATCACATAGCCAACTAGACCACCGACCCTTATTGAACACGATTTATCTAACCTACCGAATGAGGTATCAGGCGACTGTACCATCCCGAAGGGTGAAACAATAGCCGGGCTAGACCACCGGCCCATTGAATCCAGTCACGATGTCTGCCGATTAAAAACATTGCGACAGTGCCTATACTAAACGCCAGTACTTCCGAAACCACCCTCGCCACGATCAGTATCCGACAACTCATCAACTTCATCAAAGGTGACCTCTGGCACTGGTCGTATTGCCAACTGACTAATTCGCATTCCCCTTGTTATCTGGAATGGAATATCTCCCTGATTGATCATAATGGTCTTGACTTCTCCGCGATACCCACTATCAATTGTTCCCGGAATCTGAAAGATAATAGTCACATCAGGAAATTGTCAGATTATTGTTCACTTATTGCAGGATTGGAGAAAGATATAACAACCTATCAATAAAATCAAGATTATACTCCCAGAAAACGCAACCAAAGTGTAATCGCAATTGTTTCATAACATATAGAGAGTACATAGTTGGAACGCGATTTAATGGCAGCTTGAACAGAAAGAAGGATGAATATCTTGGAACAGACGTTTGTGTTAATAAAGCCTGATGCCTTTCAAAGAGCCCTTGTGGGTAGAATCATGTCTAGATTTGAGGAAAAGGGGCTTCAACTTGTTGCAGCTAAACTAATACTGTTGAGTGATAAATCAGTTTCTAAGCAATATCAACACCTAGCTGACAAACCTTTTTTTGATGAAATAAGGAATTTTATGCAGAAGGGTCCTGTTCTGGCAACTGTCTGGGCAGGTGTTGATTGTGTAGAAACAGTCCGTCGTATCTGTGGCATTACGAAAGCCAGAGAGGCTGATCCAGGCACTATACGTGGAGATTGGGCTATGAGCGTAATGTGCAATCTTGTTCATGCATCTGACTCGAAAACAAATGCTGATAAGGAAATATCTATGTATTTCGACAGAGAATCGATTCTTAGCTATAAACAGAGCACCACTCCATTCCTCTATTCTAATAGGGAAAATCCCAGTGATTATAATATGGAGGTATCTTAATGAGTAATATTCAACATTTAGAAGAACTCTTCACCAAAGAGTTCGAAAGGAATAAGAAAAGTGCTGCAGAAATAGCATACGTCATTGCTGTACTAGCTCAAAAATCTGATAACTTGACTAAGGCAAAAGAGTTTGCTTTGAAGTCGATATCATTATTTGAGGAACTAGATATTCAAAATCTCGAACGGGCAGCTAGTGAACACAATAGTATCGAAGGTGTTGTTATCCCCGAGTGGATACATGAAGGTGTAGTTCGAGAAAGATTTAAGGACTTTCTTGAACCAGTCTAATCGTGTCATTGCTTCTTATCGACGAAGAGGTCATCCGAACTTGCTGTTTTACGACCAAACCCAGTCAGGGTTATAGAATTAATTGGCAGATTACCTCTTTGTGCAATTGGGCATGCAAGTTTTGTTTTCTAACACCATCTCTACCTGATTTGAGGACAAGAGAAGTTATAGATATTATTGATATAATTAGGAACTCAAATATCAATGTAAGTGATATTCTCTTAGGAGGTCGAGAGCCTTTAGTTCGGAAAGATATTGAAATTGTAGTCCGTCATATATATGAAAGTAATTTGAAATTATCGATCTCCACTAATGGCTCAAATATTGAGAGTCTCCGTAGATTGATGCGTTACAGTGAAGCCATTAGAGCTGTCAACCTTTCTGTGTTCTCTCACAAACCGTTATTGAATGATAGAATATCTGGTACGGGTTCTGGGACTCTTCAGGGAATTCAGGAATCCGTGGATTGTTTACATAGCAATGGAGTAGACATCAAAATCAATATTCCACTTTCTGGTTTCAATATTAAGGAACTCGACAAAGCATTAGCTTATGTAGCGAAATTAGGGGTACACAAGGTTTCTCTTTCCCCGATTCTTTATCTTGAAGAACATCCCAAAAATACATGCACCAAAACCAATATACTCGACTTGAGCAATACAAATTATTACACTGAACTTACAAAGGCATGCGAGGAACACAATATGGTTGTAGTTCCTGTAAGAATTCGCTTGTTGAAGACTCAGAAGTGGTTGGAAAGTTGCCCCTCCGGAACGAAAATCCTCTCAATACTTTCAGACGGGACCATTGTACCTTGTAATCTGATGCCCAAGGATAGCATCTATAATTCTGGTGGTTTCTCTTTTAATGCGCTAACAAGTGACTTTGCGGAGCGCATCGAATATCTTCACCGAACATTCAGCATGGAGAATCTAAGTATCCAGCAAGATATTGGAAAGGTATCTTCCCAATTACTAAGAATTGGGGGTGGATGCCGTGCAGTCATTTCATCAGAATCAAAAACCAACGGTAATCACTCAAGATTTGAGCATTTTTTTGAATATCTTAGAACTGAACCTGAAAATCTTAGAGATTCGACTCTGAAAAACCACCATGACTGTATCTATCAATTTTCTGAGAGTGAAATGTATTGAAAGAAAATGAAGAATATAATCCAGAAAAAAAGCTTTTAACTTGGATTGGCACTGCTATTACCTTATTCGGGGTACTCCTGATTGCACTAGCATACATCTTTGAACCCTATTTAATAAATGACATAATTCACCTTATTGGCAGAGATCTAGGCATCGGAATCTTTACTGCAGGTTTAATAATACTGTTTGTTGATAGAGAAAAAGCTAGTTTTACTGGGACGAATGAAGAGATTAAACCATTAGTTTTAGAATCCATAAATTCTGCTCTTAAGGATGAATTCTTGAAAACCCCAGTTATTGATGAAGATTCACTTAAGAAAGAGATTGTTGCATTGAGCAAAGGTCCAAAAACGATTAAAGAAATTGAGCTGGGTCATTATTTGGATTTGATGGATATATCAGCCACGCCAAAAATGGCAAACAGGCTTGCTGAGTTCTACGTACATGAAGTAAAACGGAAAATACTTAATCTAAAAGATTATGCCCTTGTTTGTCCTAAAACAGAGAATACATATTTAGCTTCTCTGATTGCTAGTAAACTAGAAATCCCGACAATATTTGTGAATACGACAATAGTTGTGAAGAATCAGGTCCCAGATGAGTGTAGTGAATGCAAAGATAAATGCTTGTGCGAAACACATCTTAACCAAGCTAAAGAGATGGATCGTGTTTTTCTTTTTGATGGAGATATTGGTCCAACATCCTCTAAATCGTTTATTCTCTTTGATGATGTTATGCTAACAGGTGAAAAACTTTGTTTTTGTGCCGCCATTATTCATCAGTTCTGGAAGCGAAAAATATCATATGCAATTGTGTTGGTTCGGCGGAAAGAAGTAGATAGCACTGATACTGACTTGAAACTGCGCCGGTATGTCACTGATGTTCATCCGATATGGGAATGGAATGATGATGATATCAGCAAAATAAAGGAGATGTAATGTAGGGATGAATATTCAACTACGACTTCAATATACAAGCAAAAAGATTCAGCAATTGCTGTCTTCTGCTAGTGAATATTTTACGAGATTGAGTTTAGATGATACTATGCACACTATCCGAGTATATAATGTTGCTATAGAAATAGGAAAATCTGAGGGTGCTAATTTAGATATCCTTGCATTGGGTGCTTTACTTCACGATATTGGAAAAATCCAACGAGATTCTACTAAGGGTCATGCTTCTGCAGGTGTTCCTATAAGTGAAAGAATTCTGAAAAAGATCGACTGCACAGATGATGAGAGTAGTATTATCATTGATTGTGTTGCTAAACACCAAATAAAAAATCCTGAATCTGAGAGCAATAACCTTGAGGTCCAAATCATACAAGATGCTGATTTGATTGATGAACTCGGTGCAATTGGCATTATCAAGTGTGTATCTTTTCACACCAAACGAAGCGATCCAATTTGCCTTGAAAACTCGTTTTCAAGAGTTTCCTTAGATATGCCAGAAATGCTCAAAAAATCAGTTTCTATCGTCGATCATTTCTATGACAAATTATTGATTCTAGATAGAAAAATGAATACGATAGCCGGCAGAAACATTGCACAGGAACGGATCGAACACATGAAGGGATTCTTAAAACATCTAAAAGGAGAATGCCAGTAATGATTGCTCACGTTCACTTCTGTTAGATATCGATAGTAGTTAAATCTCTATACAAAGGTTGTAAAGCCATTATTATCCATTCTGAAGTCATTAGTCACTAAAAACGGAATGTTCTTTTGAGTAGAACACAAGAATATCTCAATATACAAACATCTATAGATTCTCTTAGATTCATCACTTCTATCTTCCTGTGCTGCCAAATCCCTCACTACCTCTATCCGAGTCGGATAAATCATCCACCTCGATGAAAGTGACTTCAGGGACTGGTCGGATTGCCAATTGACTGATTCTCATTCCTTTAGTTATATGGAATGTTTTTTCACCATGATTGATCATGATGGTCTTAACTTCTCCGCGGTATCCACTATCTATCGTTCCAGGAGAATTGAGGATTGTAATGCCATCTTTCAGTGCGAGACCACTTCTCGGTCTAACCTCCCCCTCATATCCTGACGGGATCTCAACTGCTATCCCTGTTGGGACTGCATAC
Source organism: Candidatus Thorarchaeota archaeon (assembly GCA_016840385.1). The sequence continues at coordinate 34,095 of JAEOSL010000012.1, forward strand.
CTCTCTCCTGGTTTGATTTCATAGTTTATCATAGAATGGAGATCAAAGGCAGCATCACCTTTCTTTGCAGCCTTGGGAATCTTAGCATCGGGATTGAGTCGTTTAACGCGAACTTGCACAGTCACTAGCCATTCCTCTTGTATGAAAGCATTTCTCTATCAAATATACGTGTGGGTTGGGTTGTAATATAGCATAGTTGGTAAGACTTATATACAAATTATGTATAGTACTGTATGTCGTACAGTACATTGTTACACACAATGGCTGCGAAGACAATGATAATACAGAGGTAAACTACGTGTCAATGACAAAAAAGACGCAAGATGAATTGGACCGATGGTCCAAGGAAGTAAAGCGAGGAGCCGTAACCCTTGCTATCCTAGCCCTTCTCAGTAAGAGGAGAGCATACGGATACGAGGCTGTTAAGCTACTCGATGAGAAGATGTCTTTCTTAGCTCTTGAGCAAGGCACAGTCTATCCTTTGCTGAGACGACTAGAGAAGCGCGAGCTCCTTCTGTCCGAGTGGGACTACAAAGATCCAACCAAACCCCGCAAGTACTACACTGTTACTCAGGAAGGTTTGAAGGCTCTAGGAGCGATGACGCAGACCTGGAATGTTCTCTCACGCGAGATGCGTGAAGTCGTTATGGAGGTTGAAAACTAATGAGTAGTAATAATCCAATAGAACTTATCGAACAATATCTAGATCGCGTAAGGGTATATCTTCCTCTAGACAGCGAAGATACCATCATCGAACTTCAGACCCACCTGATTGAGGAGGCTGAACGAATCGGTAATGGTACAATGACTGCTGGCTCTGCTATGATGGCAATTGAAAGAATGGGTGAGCCCAAGAATGTGGCTAACGAATATGCTGGCTCTGGTGAAAAGGTAGGACCTGTTCCTGCTGAATATGCTAATCCGGTTGCTAGAATTGTGATAGTTCTAGTTGGAATCGCATCTGCATTCATAGTGGGCTTCACTATGCTTGGAATTCCACTTACACAGTTACTTGGAGCTGACATCCAGAACTGGCCAGTAAGCATTCCAATTATGGTCTTTCTGAACATATTCATCATTGTTGCAATAATCGGCATCATATCTATGTTCGATCGTGAAAAACCCTTGACGGATAAGACCACACTTGAGTCCATCTTTGGATTGGGTGTTGAAGGCTTCAAACCTAAGGGTAAGTTGGATGCTCTAGGCGATCTTGTAATGGGAGTATTCTGGGCAATCGTCTTGGTGATTCCTGCAGTTGTGTTTCTCTATACTCCTGCGTTTAGAGAACTTGCTATGCTTGTTGTAATCTTTCTCCTACTTGGTGCAATTCGAGGTGCACTCTTCTACATTGGTGGAGAGAACAACTTCAACTTAGCTGTGGAGGGCATTCTCAGTGCTGTCTGGATATCCTTTGCAGTCGTTCTCATCAACATTGGTTGGCCCATTAGATACGTCTATGCTTACACTGATGGTTCTTGGTATCTGTTCGACCTTGTTGCATTCTTCACAGACAACAATATCCCCTTCATCCCATTCGACTGGATATGGGCATTCATAATGTTCATCACCGTCGTTATTGCGGTCTGGAGAATCTTTGTTTCAGTCATGAAGATCACTATGTATCTTCGTGCTGACAAGGGTATCTGGTGGCAGGGCAACTGGGGTGAGCGCCGAAGTCTGAGAACTCCTCTCTGGAAGAGGATGCTTGGTGAGCATGATCAGTTCGAGCAGCAGAAATAAACTGTGTATCGCGATGGTTACACAGAACCTGACGAGTAACAATAGATTATGAATTAGTGGGGGTGAAATTCCCTCACATCTCTTTTTTCTAATCAACTGAATCTTGTTCTTGTTTCTTTAACTCCCTGACTCCATAGTAGATACCAAACACAATGAGACCTGTCCCAAATACTGCGTAATACCATGGAAAGAATAAGAACATAGCAATTACAAGCACTGCCAGTATGAACAATGCAAAAATCAGCATCACTAGGTCTGACTCTTCTGTTCCAAGTGGGAGTAGTCCCCAGGCAACGCTCAATTCTGAAACTCCTATTCTTGCATTGCCAAATTTCGTTATGAATAAACTGGTAGTTTTCTACTATGCATAAATAAAATTCATGCGCAGACAGTAACTAATATTGAATATCCCTATCTGTTTCTTGGTTGACTAACGATGAGAGAGATAAAACTAGAGATATTCGAGAGTGGTTGTAGAAAGCACAAGGTTGGTGACAAGTTCAATTATCCATCAGGTACAGGAAAGATATGCCCGTGGTTACTTGATAGTGCAAACACAATGATTCGTGTACTAAGATTCGATGGAAGACTTGGTTGGTCTTACAAGGATACTCCCTACGAGAAGATAATCAACAAAGATGGGGTCACAACAGAATTTGTTCGTTGTCCCGATCCAACTACTTCTGGTGTCGTTCTTAAAATCACGGCTGCAAAGAGAACTCGTGAGAAGAAATAGACATGGTGGGATGTGGCGGAATCGAACCGCCGATCTTCGCCATATAAGAGCAATGTCATTCACCGAGCTAGACCAACATCCCAGTGGTAGGCCAGGAAGGACTGAAACCTTCGGTCTTCTCCATATCAGAGAGATGTCATACGCTAGACCACTGGCCCAATTATTTACAAAACAAGAAACCTTACTCGGACTCACACCAATACTATGCATTTGATATGATTCTGAAGTAGGTCATTACAATCAATGAGTAGAATCTCTGTATTGATTATAAGTCAGTGGTCAAATGAAATTGACTCGTGCTTTTCTCGCTCAGAAAAATCTCTGATGATCTTTAGTCCCTTTTCATCAATGTGTGATTCAGAGTATCCACAATCCAAGCAAGCATACTCGACTTTATACACCCATTTTCGACGAAGCCCCCAACCACCTATACTGACCATGATAAACTCCCTCCAGGTTCGGTTCCTGCTATAGCCTAGATGAGAATTATTCCAAATATTCGTACTTTCACACTTGGGACATTGTCCTGTTTGTTTCAACTCCAATCATCTCCTTTATAATTCCGCGAAAAACCATCTCTGACCTTTGTATTGAATCTTCTCAAACTTTATTGGGATACGTATAGAAAAGTTATTAACTATTGTGAATATAATCAAACTGAACGAACATGATAATCACCCCAACAATCATTTCCCTTAGAGAAGGTATCGAGGCCGCCCTGATAATCGCCATAATGCTGTCTTACCTAAGAAAATCTAATCAAACAGATCTTCGAAAATATGTGATTTCAGGGACAATTGCTGCAATAATCGCCAGTCTAGGTGTGGCAACAGTTGTTGGGTTATTATGGGGAATTTTTGAAGGACCCTTATTGACAGTGTTTGAGGGGACTGTGGTTCTCATCGCTGCAATCCTGCTCACAACAATGATTGTGTGGATGTGGAACGCTGGAGCTCAAGTCACTCAAGAAATTGAAGAATCTATGGAGCGTTCAGTCGTTCAACAGAGTGGAATTGGACTGGCACTCCTAAGTTTCTCACTTGTCGTCAGGGAAGGCATCGAATTATCCTTGTTCAGCATGGCTTTAGTAATCCAAGAAGGGATTCAGAGTTACATTGGAATTGCACTCGGGCTTTCACTTGCTGTGATTCTGGGAATAGGAATCTACAAGGGTTCTCTAAGAATTAGCATTGGTGCTCTCTTCAAATGGACCTCGATATTTCTCATTCTATTTGCTGCAGGAATGGTGGCATATGGAATACATGAATTGCAAGAAGCAGGTTTACTCTTGATCGGTCCAATTGAGGTTTGGAATATCAATCCACCACTCTTGCCTGATGGTAGTTATCCATTACTTCATGACAAAGGTGCGATTGGTGGATTGGCAAAAGCACTGCTTGGATACAATGGTAATCCATCAGCGCTTGAAGTAGTCGCATATTTTGCATATCTGGTTCTGGCTTTCACCTATCTATGGGTAAAGCAAAAGGGTTAGGTTCAACACAAGGTAAGAAAGCAAAGAAAGACGTTCTCACTACAGCACCTACTCAATAATGTTAGAAGAAAGAAGAAATGGTGCCGAGGGCGTGATTTGAACCATTTTCAGCTCCGAGGTTTTGGTTTTCTCTTCAGGTGAATGAGTCTCTTGATATCCTCAACAGTACCAGTACCCGGCTGTTTAATCCATAACCATCGTCCATCATGCAACTGTTTTGTTTCATCAAAGAGTTGCACAACATCTGCACTGAGTTCTCCTCTCATACTTTGAAACTTTTCAACCTCTTTCTTTCCTAGAATCACCTGAACTGTAAAACCTCCATTTTCTGGATAGAACGCTGTGAGTGTCTTCCCGCTCTTACGATATCGAATTGTCCAACCGTACTTTTCACCCCAATAACTCAACTCGCGCTGGAAGTCATAGTTCTCTGCTAAGAACTCATGAAGATCATTCCATAACTTTGTCGCACTAGACCCTATGAACTTCAGGATTTGTTTCGTCGTCGGTTCAGAGTCTCTGCCAATCATTCGTTCTCTTTCGATCATAACCATCGAAATGAACTAGCTACCTCACTTATTTGAATTCTCTACTCTCAAAAACCGAAAACTTGTTTAAAAGAAGAAATGGTGCCGAGGGCGTGATTTGAACATTATACTTGTAGGGTAATTATAGTAATTACTACATTCATTACATTCCGACAAGTTGATGTAGTATTCTGATATACTTAGGTGCATGGAGAATCAAACAACCGACAAAACTGATGGATTAATCGACTATGAATTTAGATTGCAGAATCTAGGTTCTATTGAAGAAGCAACTATCAAAATAACACCAATGACCGTCTTTATCGGACCAAACAACTCGGGAAAATCGTATGCTGCAATGGCGATATATGCGATCTTGAGAGCTTTCTCTCGATTTCAGCAACCTAGACCTAGATTCTACCGTGGTCCTGATTCTTCAATTAGGGTAGGCTCAAAATTTCCACGATTGAAAACTTCAGCTGTTATAGATCAAAGACTAACTAGGTGGTTTACTCGTCTTCGGAGAACAAAAAGAAATAGTAAGGTGCCCAAACCAATTATTAAAGGAATCATGCGCCAAATTGAAATAAACCTGATAAGGACAATCGAGAACGAACTCACCAGAACTTTCGCAAGTCCTCCAAACCGTCTTATTAGATCTGGGTGTGATGAAATGGTACTGACAGTGAAGTCCCATCGGTGCTCTCTTTCAATTACTTTTGCGAAGCGTGCATCACCTAGTATAATCTTTGAGTCAGAAGATTTTAATTTAACTGCGAATGTATATCGCGATGAAGACAGTGATGTTGCTGCTGATATTTTGATGGATGATGCAAGTGAGGATCAATTCGAAGTCTTTGTTCCACTCTATCTTGATGATGTTCAAGATATATTGGAGCGACAAATCCAACAGTCTCTAATGATTGAGATTCTCAGATTTCTAGTTAGCAGGGATGTCATGACTTGCTGGTATCTTCCAGCCGCAAGATCCGGAATACTTCAGGGATACAAAGCACTTACTTCACGGGTTATAGAAATGAGTCCATATGCTGGAATAGAAGAATTCCGAATTCCTCGGTTCCCTGGAGTAATTGCTGATCTTATATCAAATCTAATGTGGTTGCCAGATCGAAAAGGGCGGCTCGGATCGATTGCAGACCAATTTCAAAAAGATGTATTGCATGGTTCGATTAGACGTAGAACAACTTCTGACGAATTACCACCCGATATACAATTTCGATACAGGAGAAAAACGATACCACTTCACAGGACATCTTCCGCAGTGTCTGAACTTGTTCCTTTACTACTTTATCTGAAGTATGTTGTGCAACCCGGATCATTATTGATTATTGAGGAGCCCGAAGCTCATCTTCATCCTTCGAATCAAATCAAATTGGCCAATCTTATCGCAATCCTTGTCAGGCAAGATGTTCAGATTATTGTCACAACTCACAGTGATTTCCTTCTAGAATCAATCAATACATGTGTGAGGTATGGATTCCTACCTAAAGACAAACTGGAAAAAATGGATGAATCTGGATTACCATATCTTCATACTCCTGAGGTTAGCGCATATCTATTTAAAATGCCTAGTAGTACATTAGACACTAAAACTATGCAACTCGGTATTACGAAAGATGAAGGAATATCGGAAGAAGAATTTGCCAAGATTCGAAGAGAACTATACGATGAAGCAATTGGTTTGGATAAGGTACTGGATTCCGTATAGGGGGTTTAACCTCATTGAATTCAGTTTTAGTTCTAATTAGAACTCTATACATCAATCATCTACTTGGAGAATGTTGTGACCGAGGTTGCTGTTTCAATACGCTTAACTTGGAAACAGTAGTTTTGAATGGAGACAGTATGGAGAATGAACTAGCTCGCGCAACAAGTCGTCGAGTTAGAGATAGCTGTGATTGCTTAATCTTTGTTGATGATACTGAATCAATTCTTATGGTTATAACCGAACTTGGAAATCACCGAGTTCGTAAATTGAAAAGTAAACTCAAAAATGGAGATGAGCATACATGGAACGTTATCGACTCTGTAACAAATGGAATACAAAAACCTGTAATACCGTTTTATGTATATATACCAAAAAACCGATACAATCTCACCCTCGCTACATTCAGAAATGAACGACTTAGAATAAATGGAAGAAAATATCGAATTCATATCCGTAAGTGCGGTGATAATCTGGCTGATTTCATTGTTCAAGATAATATACAGAGGAATGATTGTTTTCCTGAGGAATAGCAACTTCGTATTAATCGAATAAAGACTTACACAGAAATAAGCAAACAAACTTGCAACTGAAATCTGATGGATTCTTCATTGAATAAGGAAAAATGGTGCCGAGGGCGTGATTTGAACCGATTTTTTTTAATTTGTTTATATTTCATTTGTATGAAAAAGCTCAAATTGTTAATATGTGAGGGAAAATAAGGAAAACGTAAGAATAGGAGGAAGTATTATTGACTCAGCAAAAAGAATCTACTGAAGTGGTTATAAAAGTAGGAATCGTCGAAATACAAGCTAAAGGCTCAGAAACGTTTGTAACCAAATTTATCGAAGAATCTGAAGATAGATTGAAACGTCTTCTGGCACTCACTGAGAGTTCAAGCAAAACAAAAACTGCTTTGCCAAGTACTAAACAAAAAGCAAAGAAAAAAGCAAAGAAAAAGGCAAAGAAAAAGAAGACTACAACAATTTCTGAACCTGATGATTGGATTGAAAAACTCTCCAAAGCTGCGGACTGTGATTCAAAATTCATCTCTGATACATTTGTATTCAAAGATGGATATCTGATCCTTGTAGATTGGAATGTGGGAAATAGAGATACCGAAAAGAAACAAGAAGTAGCTATTGTAGATATCTTCGCAAATGAGAAAGGTTTGAATCATGATGAAATTCCAGCTGCAGTAATAAAATCATCACTGGACAAAATAGGAATTCCTTATGACAGCAAAAATATTGCTGGAAGATTGAAGAAGAGTGATGGTCTCCTCAGTAAATCCACAGGAAATTGGTCTATCAATCTACAAGGAAGATACAAGGCTTTAGATTTTCTAAAGAATCGCCAGAAAGAAATGGGAATTAACTGAGTATCGAAGCAATTCTCTTTGCCTCATTCCATCCTTTTGCTCTAAGAGATAAGATGTTAGATTGAGTGCGATGAATCCACTCTTTGGTAATTGCATCATCTCGTGCAGAATAAATTGAACGATCTGAGGCGTTAGGATAGTTTTGTCTTAGAATCTTGATAGCTGCAGTGTGTCCCATACTCCCACCTGATACTGCAATAATAACGAGTATGGCTTGATCCATACATATTGTTTCCTTGCCAAGAACAAGCTCATCATGAATCCATTCAACAATGGGAAGGTGCATTCGTCCTACATTTTGTAGAATTTCCATTGTTTCATTATCTGGAATCCCACTAATTATACTGAGAATTTCTGATAGAACCCAACTCGAAGATTGCACTATCATCAAAGTATCCAAGTAATCTATCTCTAGACCTCTAAGATGAGCAACCTGTCGCTTGCTCCTTAATGTATAAATTGAGAGAAGAGCTCGTGGAATGTAGATTCTTATTGATTCATCGCTAATGATGTTATTATCATTCTCGTCATTTGTTAGACTGGAATCCGGTTCATACTTCTCCATGTTCATTAGTGCCCTGCATTTATTATCAAAGTTAACTCCTGTTATCGGAAATCGTGTGTTATCGTAAAGGATCCAAAGTGCCATCAAAATACCATCACAAAATAGTCCCACTTCATTAGCAACTTTCTTGTAATCATGTAATTGAAATGACTTCTGAATGGAGTGATAGAGATTGGCGATATTTTTAGATAATTCTAATCCGATTTTTGTAGATAGTATTGTGACTAAATTCGTCATTATCATCTCACTCAATAAACGATTAGTCCTACTAAAATACTAGCATTTGAAAAATCTATTTGACCGAGTTAAAACAAGACCAGCTTGACTATCGAATATTTAGATTTAGGAGAATTGCCATTTCAATAATCCTTACTAGGGATTAGCCAAACCATGAACCTGTCTTTTTCTTCTGTTGCTTGTGGTGTTCATGATGGGCTTTCTGAGATGGGAACACCTGGAGATTACTTCTACGATTGTTTGACTTATTCCCGTCTTTATGGTGGACCCTCTCTCTTGAACTGAGTTTCCTACCAAGTTCTCTCTCTGCTACATATCTATGCACAGATTTTCCAGAATCAGCAAATCGTTTATACCCCTTCTTGTTCTTCTTGAAAAGGCTCTTTCTACCACGCGCCATATCTAACATACGTATTGATTTGATAAAAACCTATACCCTCTGTTTCTGAAATTCTTTGACGATTGATCTTAGAAATTGGTAACTTGTGTGCGATTTGAATTAGGTAACCAAAAGACAGGTTGAGTCGTCCTTTCGACAAGTTTTGTTTGAAATTTCCGTCCAATTGACGATTTACTACTTTGAAATGTGTCCAAAAGACACCCAGACCCGTCCAATGAACAACTTTTGGATAAGCTGTCTTTAACTTAACTTCTGTAACCTATTGATTTAGTGAAAACATTATGAATTACAAACCTGCAATTGATTTCCGTGGTGTATCTATAGGATGGATTCTACTTAGATATTGGAGGTCCATTCATGGTTGAATTCAGGGAATTTGATGATCTGGAAGATGATGAAGAGGATCTCAGAGTGCAGATTCGTGAACAACGACTCACAGAAGAGGAGCGAGACCAATTATTACGAGAAGTCAATGCAGAATTGTCTGGCAAGTCAGATAATACTGAAATCAAACTAAGATTATCTAACTGGGAATACCATGAAAGTGAAATTCCTCGAAACTGCGAAATTCGTTCTAATGAGAAATTGAATGAAACCTTGAATAAGCATTGGAAAATCATAACGACTCCAAATTTCAATAAACGATATAGACAAGCAGAAATTTACTGCTCATTACTAGAGGCGCTAGACAATCAAATAATCCAACAGACACCGACCGCATATCGAGAATTTGCTGCCAGTTATGGAATTCATAGAACAACGGTCACTCGATGGGCAACAGGAAAGAAGAAGCCAAGTCTGATCAATCAGTTGGAATATCTTCGGAAAGTGAATCCTCTTGAAATCAACAATAATGAATCACCTGAACTTTCCATTTTTGATAGTAAAAGAACTCCTCATGTTATCTTTTCCACTATCAATAACCCTCTTTCAATAGCAGAAAGAGAGTCCTTTGGAGAATCCGGTTACCTATTTCGACCAGGTATTGTTGATGATAGACAGTATGTTTGGGTCCAAGAGAAGAAATCATTGCTGAGTGCATTTGGTAATCAGTACTTTTACTTCAACAGAATGCAGGATTTGAATAGAATATTCGAGGAAGCTGTATCTCATTTAGAACTTGACTCAATGGTTACAGCTATCCATCATATCTACCAATTATCCAAACAATTTACTCAAATTGATTGCGAACTCATTACAAAAGATAATCCTCGAATCCCTGGATCAACATTGCATCTGTTGTGTGATATCGCAGGGATATCTATCGGTCAACTTGAAGGTAGAATCGATAAGATTTCTGGAGCCAATGGGCATGGTGGTATTGAGAACCCCCGATTTCCAACTGCAGATAATCTTGAAGTACTAAAAGCCCGTCTGATTGGAATCGCAGTTAGTGATTGTCATATTCCTAAAGTTGGGAGTCTGCATCTTACAGAAGGAAGCCTTGACCGAATAAACCGCGTCAAGAATATTCTCGATAATTTTGGTTCAACCTATAGCAGTGGGTCCGTTAGCAAGAGGAAGGGAGACTACGAGTTCTACATTGCAAGTCCAATCGCTCGTGCATTAAATAATTGGGGGATACCTTCGGGTGACCGAACAATTCTCAACTATGGTCTTCCTGATGAATTTCGGCAGTGGTCAACAATTGCAAAATGTGGTTACATGCAAGAGATGCTGGCACAAGAAGGTCATGTTAACAAGAATGGTTTAATTAGTTGGCCAAGGTCCCACGCGCTTTTTGATGGTAATAAAGGACCGCGAATGGGATTCAAATCAAGGATTTCCCAAGATGCATTAGAATTCCTGAAACATTCACGAGAAATGCACAAGCATCGCGGAATTGTTACCGAGCAGTCCATCCCTATTGGTCGTTTAGATTCTTTGAAAGATAATAATGATAATCACATATCTACGATTGCTAACGAGTTATCCAGTGTGATTTGGAATTATCGCAATAGACTAATCGATGACGAGAAGACAATATCTGAAAGTTTGGGAATTAGTATTAGTCTCAGTCCTGCCCGACTATCATACTTTGAAATCTCAGATAGAGTAAGTATTAGATGGCAGGCAAGGGTTCATGGGTATGAATCCAAGATTAGAAGTGCATTAATCGTTCGACCAAACTTTGACATTAAAGAGAAGGCTATCTTAGATTGGTTATCAAAACAGAATGTAGATGATGTTAAACAATCCAAGATGCACCTGAAATCTGAAGGATTCTTCATTAATGAGTAAGGAAAAATGGTGCCGAGGGCGTGATTTATTCCCATTGGGACAAGTCCCAATTGGCTTGAACACACGACAACACGGTCTTCAGCCGTGCGATCTCCCAGGCTGATCTACCTCGGCATGTCTATTGAGAAGGCCCGTCTCATAGAAATATAAACGTAGCGACATATGCGACAATCCTCGTTCTGGGCAGAATTGACAATGTAGTAATTTCAATACCGTTGTGAATCATATTAGAAATCAAAAAGAGTAAACACGGTCTTCAGCCGTGCGATCTCCCAGGCTGATCTACCTCGGCATATGCATTACGGGTGTCAAAGTCCAAGTTTTATAAACGTAGCGACACCTCTTGGGAGAAACAATACAGAAATTGTATATCCGATTTGGAGGTCAATTAAATGAGATATCCGAAGTGCAGAAAAACACTTGAAGCAGATACAAAAATTTGTCCAAATTGTAAGAAACTCCTTGTAAACGATGATGCTGTACAAGCAAGAGCAAGTCATAAACCCGTCAGGATAAAAGATGATGGCTCATCTGGGGATTCACTCTATGCACATGTTTTGAAACCCCGCTCTAGTATTAGTGTCAAGGGATTAGGTTCTAGAATGACTGGATCCTCCTATGTGAAAGCAAATCAACACAAAATTTCACTATCGGATGAATCTGAGTCATCACAAAGAATTCGATGTAAAAAATGCCGCACAGAGAATGTAAAGAGTGATCGATTCTGTAAAAAATGTGGAACTAGAATTACTTCGTGACAAACTGTACCATCTTGCAACTATGCCAGTTTTGTCACTGCCATCTTTACTTCATCAAAGGGAGGTAATTTTCCCGGGTCCTCACTGACCCAAGCATAGACAATGGATCTGTCAGTGTCTATCACAAAAACAGATCTCTTTGCTACTTCCTTCATTCCCACGAAGTCTTCGTGGACAATATCATAGGCCTTGATCACGCTCTTTTCCCAATCGGACAGTAGTGGGTACTCGATATTATTGGCTTCCTTGAATGCTTTATGACTGAAAATACCATCTACCGATATTCCCAGAACGCTTGCACCCATGCTATTGTAATCCGCTAGAACATCTCTAAACCTGCAGAGTTCTTCCTGACATACAGAAGTAAAGTCTGCTGGATAGAATACAAGTACTACTGGTCCTTTCTGGATTTCTTCACTCAAAGTAACAGTCTTTCCTAGGGCTTCTAAGAGTGTAAAATCTGGGGCTTCACTTCCAATTTCTAATCCTGCCAAAATAATGCCTCATTATGACTATTTCTTGATTTGACTCTTAAGATTTGAGATACAGTCTAGGACTTCTCTACTTGATCTTGTAGTTCATATAGCTGGCCAGAACCGCAGTTGCAATGGCTGCAGCATTTACAGCAATTGGGTAGACGTAGAGAGGATCAAGAAATGCAACACTTGCTAGGAATGAGGGTAGACTTCCTGCATCACCTACACCAAAGGGTATGAAATAGAACAGGAAGAAGATACAGGTCAATAGGCCTACTCCCACAAATGCGGGCATATCTGTCCAAGAACGGGTAAAAGCTGATAGTTTAGCTATCCAGTTCACTTGAGCCCTCTGACGTCTTCTCTTCTTTCTCTTGGAAACAATGTAGGACCATCGATACATAGTTTCTGCAATGAGAACATATGCGCCTCCTAAGACTGCCATAGCTCCAAGTGAAACTAGCAATTGAAGTTCTGCACTCAGTACACTAACGTAGACCTGTGCATGCCAGAGTAATGGAATCTGCACTAGACCTGCCAGTCCTAAGAACATCATGATTAAACCGGGTTTGCTACCGCGTCTCCACCAAACTGCAAGGCTCATTGTTTCTCACCAGATGTCTGATGGACAGAGCGGTCAACGGTCCGCACTTTAAGGTTTTGGAACAAAGAACAGTTGAGTCTTGCTATATTTTGATGGCCTTAATCTTAAACCACGCTTCGTTATCTTCTTGAGATTGTATCTTGAACCCGATATCTTTGAGTAAATCGACTACTCGTTCCAATGTCTGATCCTGTCCCCCTTTCACCCCATACCCTGTCTGAGATACAGTGCCATCGGGGAGAGTAAAGTGTCCCCAGAAAATAAGCCGTTCACAAGATTCTGGTATATTACTAGCCAATATTGATAGTCTACCCGTATTTCTTAGAACTCGATGAGCTTCTTCTAGCACACACTGCTTTATCGACCAGTCACTCATGTACCCAAGTGAGAACCAGAGTGTAACAACATCGAATACTTTGTCTTGGAAGCACAAGGCCTGACCATCTCCCACAAACCAATTTGCAGGTGGTCCATGAATCTGAGCTTCTCGTATCTCACTCATTCGAATATCAACTGCACACACTTTGGACCCCACGATTCGGGAAACAAGCCCCTCTCCTCCACCCCCAATATCAAGAATCAATCCTTC
>JAEOSL010000086.1 GCA_016840385.1 Candidatus Thorarchaeota archaeon
ATCCATGTTCGTGAGCGCGCCCACACACCCGTACACTGGGTCCACTGTGTTCCACTGGTTCTTAGGATTCCACCGAACACGGGCAACTCTACGTCGTACAATTCCCACTGGACCTGAGTAGTCTATCCATACCTCAGCCCGCTTGCGTGAGGGATTCACACCAAGTTCGATTGGCTTGAGAAGCTCGGTTTCAATATTCACCAACCAGCACCCCCCAGATTGAACATGCACTGATGCCCACAATTCCAGCAATTGGTAAGACAACCTGCGGTCTCAGTGTACCGAGAGGTGAGGAACTTCTTCCCACTTCGCCAACGATTGGTGATTTTCCCAGAGGTGTTGGACTTGACCCCTTGGACCTTGCTCAGGTCGAAGAGATGGATGAAGGGATTGGTCCCACGAAAGCGTAATGGTTGCTGGAGCACGTTGGGCAGGGACATGAGGTCGTCTTGGATTTCCCACAGGGGAGAATCTTCCACAAAGGGAGTAGTGACCACACGACGAACGGAGCGGCCTCCAAGGTCTTCATACCTTTCAAGAGCATCAATGATGATGTCAATATGCTCCTGTGGATCAAGAGCAGACAGTGACCCGTGGATGATTGCTTCGCTCTTTGCCATGAGTGCAAGCTCATAATCCGAGGGAACCTTCCAGAATCGAGTGAGAAATATCGTGGTGATGTCGTATTGATCAGCAAAGCGCATGGTCCTGATTCCAAGAGGCCAGTCGGTTGAGGGGTCTCCTGTGACTCCATTCCGTACACACTCACCAACAAGCTGGTCGAGTTGCCTGCCCAGAGGTTTCTCTTTCAGAATCATGCTCACTGGAATATCGAAGAGTTTGTGGAATCTCCTGCTTGCTTCCTTGGCATAGCAATCCCCAAAACATCCGCGCCCAAGATTTGATGCACCACCGGGACAACCTCGCACAGTATCAAGGTGATTGCCACCCTTGCGAATCTCTCTCCTACCCCATACCCTTGTGATGTCTGTCTTCACTGACTTGATGGTCCCTGTGACCTTGATTGCCTGTAGTTTGTAAGGTTCCCATGGACGAGCAGATGGTTCTAGTTCAACGGGATGAGAGAACTCACCAAGGGTAGGACCAGTGTACCCGAACTGAGTGAGTGTAACCTGCCCCGACATGTCTCAGTGTCTTGCTCGCAGCTTTTATACTCATACAAATCAGAGGTCGGCCACACATTCCGTAGATACACTCTCCCGAGCTATATTCCAACTTGGATTCACTATAGTAGAGCGAGAGAAAGACCTTTCTAGTTTCGCAAGTTGTTAAAATTATGCAATTGGAACTTGATCCGCTCTCAATGTTGGTCGGAGGCATCCTTACAATCTTGGGAATCGTCATTATGATTGGTATTCAGAAGGGGGCTGAATTTTCGTACCGAGCACTTGGGAATAGGATATTAGAGTGGTACCGAAAACCTAGGAGTGGATTACAAGTTGAAGTTGTTGATAGGGTTCATACTCGTGAACGTGGTAGGAATATAATATGGGTTCAACTTGAACTAATGAATCAGAAAAAATCAGTATCGAGAATCAGTAGTATTTTGATAAAGGATAAGAAAGGGCACGAGTTGGAATGCCAATCTGATTACAAGGAGCAATTTGAAATCTATAGCAACGATAGTATGACTTGGTCATGTTTTTGTCAAGATGAACGCGGAAAGGATTGTGACAAGTTGAAGTTGAAACTTGAAGTTTCACGAAGAGAAGGGAAGAAAATAAAGAAGAAGTTTCTATCATTTAGAGTAGATGAAAAGAATTTTCCTGCAAGAACAAGGTGGTGAGCGTATTAGTACCCAACCACACATTTTCTACGAGCTTAAATCGTCCATACAACACAGGAGTACATGACCACTCCCAAGCGTTGCCCAACCTGCAAGTCCACAGATACGGTTTTACTACTCAAGCACCCTATCGAGGAATACCTGAAGTATGCCTGTGGATCATGCGCTCGGAAGTCAATTCCCAGAGGTGCAACCGTTGCCATGTTCGACAATCGCACAGATGGATCTAGGTGGTACATTCCCATCACCCGCGAGGAAGACATCATCGAAATGGAACGGATTGGAGCTTGGGCACAGAAGCAGGGAAAGAATAAGGTGGGTCTCTACGTGTACACTAACTGGCGTTTGCAGACAGGGGTGGGACCTGTGAGTTTCAGTTTCGGTCATGAGAACAGCATGGAGTTTTTGAAAGATAGAAAGGAGTGGTTGATGAAGGAACTTCCGGTCCTTTCAGGCTCGATTACCAAGGTCTCCCCTGATGTTTACCAAGCCACCCTTGATTTCTAGTGAGTTGTTCTTGCTTTTTGGGCCATTGATTTTTTTCTTTTTGGAAAAGGAAATGGGTCCATCCATTTTCTGGACACAGACTATCAAGCTAACTGGAGTTAATCATTGTGAATCCAAGTTGACTCTTGAGCCAGAATGTGTAGGTCCAAATCTTTTCTGAGCGCTCACTCGAACTCTTTGTGAGGATTTAGGCAACTGGAATGAACCATCGTGAATTCTAGTTGGAATCTATGATATTTGAAGAGGAAATCGTACTAGAATCCTGCAACTATGGAGAGATATGGTCAATTATCCGTACCCTACCTCAGATTATTACGAGCTTATTAGGCATCCGTAGGAATAGAGAATCAGTGGTGAGGGTCTATTTTTGTAGCCTCGATTACGAAACTTCCCCCTCATACCACCCCTCACCACTCTCTTTTTTCCTGTTTGCTAAGGTTAATCCCAGTTTGTTCGAAATGAGAAACGAAATTGAACTCCCTCCTTGATTCATTCAGCATCTACGGATAACCATAATGAACCGCAGTTGACCTTCCGGGAGTATCCTCGAAGGTAGTGAAGGTTGTTGCTCTTGTCAAGTGAGTGCTGTTAACCATGTTGAATTCTAGTTGTTTGTAGAACCCGTGTAATCTCATACTATTTAATTTGTACCCGACCACACATTTCTTACGAGCTTATATTGAGCGGTCTCCACAAAGGAGCATGAGGGGCACATCAAACAACCTAACCTGCTATGATTGTCGTGAGTGCATCGACGCTCAGGGAACAAGTCATGGCTTTTGTAAAATCGAAAAAGCACCAATCGGTGGATTGGATTGGAATGACGAGGATTTTGACAAGTTTCCTGCACACATTCCCCCTAGAATTGCTGGAGATTGCTGGAAGTTTGGACCGAGTACTCCCTTCGCATTACGGACTACTCACCTTATCATCTATGTCACTACTGCGGAACGCCTGAGAGAGGTCTTTGGAAATCTCAAGGGAGGTTCACCCAAGTGATATTCATCAAGTGGCGTATCTCATGGTTCAATGGATTGGAGTATCAACAGGCAGAGTTCTGGCTTCCGAAAGGCGACGACCCAGAGATACATATCAGAGCTTTGACTAATCTGGTTGAACTGAGCGCGCATGATGATGGGTGCAAGTACGACCTTGTTAAGATTGGGGAGCGTGAGTGTGATTGAGTCCAGAGTTTACTCCCGTTGATTCGTGGGAAGAAGCAGAAGAGATGATGGACCAAGCAAACAGGACCGCAAATCAGGCAACCTTGAACTGGCAGTGGGAACTCTTGAATCCGGGTTCCTACGCCATCAGGATTTCCAAGGGTCTGTTGATCTTCACCGAGATTACCCATGATTATAGTGAAGTGAGGATGCAGGGGTATATCTATGGAAATCATTATTCTGTTGCATGTCCAGAGGGAGAGAGTGGTGATGCTCACAGGGCTGCCTTTCTTGCAGTGATTACACAGGATATGTTTGAGGCTGCAAGGAACTGTGGTTGGGTCATAACAACAGGGTTTGAAGGGTAATCCGAAACTCCTGGTATTACTAAGGACAAGTGTCCTAGATTTGCCATGCAGTGATAGATCAAACACTACATTTCTTTTTGGTAAAAGAACTGAGGGCTGAGCACTTGGCTCAGTCCCCCAACAGCTTTTCATTTTTCATATTTCATTTCTTGAGCACCGAGAAGGTAAGTTCAGAATTTATTTTCAAAATCAATTATCGATAGAAGAAATAAGAAAAAGAGAGGGTGGACCGGAGTTTCCCCCGGTCCGGTTTCATACTCCGTGGGCACGAAGAATGAAGCATAAATGCTACGCGTTCAGTAGCATGCGAGTCACGGATTCGAACATCTCGTTGACTCCCTCGCCGGTCTTTGCAGATACTTCCATCATGGTAGCACCAAATTCCTGCGCAAAGGCGAGTCCATCCTCTGGTGTGACACCAGTACCATTGCTCCGCTCATCGATCTTGTTTGCAACAAAGAAGAACTTACAATCAGGGGCACTTTCCTGCACTCTACTAATCCAATCTTTCAGCCGCTCCATAGAGAAGAGGCGGGTTGCATCATAGACACAGATCGCTACTCGTGCACCTCTGAAGTAGTCGCCAATAACTTCGCGGAATCGGGGTTGACCACCCATATCCCACAGCATCAAGGTTGCATCAGTATGGTCCACCTGGACCTTCTTGCTGGCAAAGTTCACACCGATTGTCATCTTCATGTCGTCTTCGAAGCGGTTCTCGGTGTAGCGAATGGTAAGGCTGGTCTTGCCAACCCCACCTTCACCGATGAGAATAGTCTTGTATATTGGTACCCTCATAGCCATGAAGATTCACCTACTCTCCAGTTGTTTTCAAGAGTCGGTCGGCTCGTCCAGTTACGCCTAGCCACCATAAGGTGTAAGCACCCAACATAAATGGAGCACCAATTAGGGTCATAGTCCAACCACCTGCGGTTCCCATGATAAGCATGAAAGTCCCTAATGCGAGGAACAATGCTCTACTGCGACCAGGAGTATCAGATTTCCTCATTCTCCACCAGAGCATACCGTAGAGGGCCAATGGAATGACTGTCTGAAGTATTCCTGTAATAGCCATCACGGGAGTTCGCATCGGAATATCATCCGGGAGAATACCCTGTGGCCAATAGACAACTATCTGAATTATTGGTGCTGCCATGATGAGCGCAGGGAGTAAGAGAATTCTTTTCCAATTTAGCGCTACAAATGCACTGAGATTGAGAAGCATTGGAGCAGTTACTCCAAGTATCAAAGCAACATACTCAGCATTTACTCCACCCATGAATTCAATGTGATTCAATGCAACAATTAAGAGGGAAAATCCTGCAACGAAGAAGAACGTTCCTAGAGTCAGTGTTGCTTGATTTCTGCTACTTCTCCACCGTGTCATTGTATATGCTGAGGTTCCAATACCAATAACTGCTGCAATTGCAACTAATGTTACTACAAGTAACATAGCAGCATCAGCAACAACGGGTGAAACCAATAGATAGGACATGAAATAGAATAGTGAGCTTACGGTCATTGCATAGACAACAAGTTCTGCACTAATTCCGGTTTCTGGTAGTATTAAAGCTGTTATTAGCAAGGCAGGTCCATACAATCGTATGGCAAGAACTATTGCCACGATCTCAGGAGCAGTGTAACTCGTCATTACAAGAAGGAAGGGGTATGTCAAGGCCAGGATTGCAAATCCGAAACTTGTAACCCGCTTTGTCTTTACAGTCAGGTAAGTAAACAGCACAAATGGTATACCAAATAATATCCCTGCAAAGATAGCTGTGAATTCACCGGTATAACCACCAAGTACACTAATTCCAGCTTGCTCCGCCAAGGCAACACAAATGATTGCACTCATGATCACTAGTGGCAAAGCTCTTCCTCTGTTCCAACCAAGAATCATAGTAGCAGAAAGTGCGAATATGCCAGCACCAAGAACTACTACTAGATAGTACAATGTTTCAATATCAAGAGATAGAGTCACACCAAATTGATAGTTCAATAATGATGCGATTCCAAGTAATAATATACCAATTGTAGCCACCCACAAAGGTCGCCCAAGGGATTTCTCTTCTTCTGGTAGTTGTTTGATTCTGTTCGAAGTAAATCTGTATAGCAGTACGGTCACCAGAAAGATACCTATTGCTGCTACAATCTCCGAAGCATACTGTACGGTTATTTGCATTTTTTTAGACCTCATAGCATCTTAGATGCCCACTCGGTAGCACGCTTTGCGCTGGTTGAGACCTCGGTTGCTTTTTCACGAATCAACTCGATGGTTTCATCGGTAACAATCTCGCCAAGAGTTCCCTCAACGAGCTTGCTGAGCTGAGAATTTAGATCTGCTGCGTTCTTGTCATTAATATCATGAATAGTAACAAGGAACACTCTGTCAGGTTTTGAGATGATTATTCTATAGTGCTCAAGGCTAAATTCCTTGAGATCCTTTCCGGATATTCTCTGACTATACATCTGTATTGCAGATAAGAACCCGCCAAAGAGAGCATCGTCCATCGAGAAATCACCAATCGGAATTGAGGCGAGTGTTTCGCCTCGATCATTTACCAAATACACACTTTGTATCAAATTTGCATCCCCTAGAAACTATCCATCCATGACTGAGCTTTGTCGACAGAACTAGCGTCGTCATCTCCACCATCATGAACAACTTGGCCTGCTGCTTCAACATCTCTAACAGTGAACTGCTTGTCGACAAAAAGGATCACTTGGTGCCCATTGCTACATTTAGCAGGAACCAAGACAGGAATTCGTTTAGCTTCAGCGATCGATTCTTCTTCAACCGATACACCATTTATTGAACCGTCACATATTGGACAGGGTATTGTATTCAGATTCTTTTCGCCCACGGTATTCACCTCAATGCAGAGAGTTTTCCGCTGCATCGTCTTGCGCTAGCCAATTCCTACTCCAACATAGGAATTAACATAAGATATTCGCAATCAAATGTGTATATATATGAATTTCCTACATATTAATCCAATAATTATTGTAAAAATCGCAATTATTCGTCACAAGCCAGACCTAGAGTAACAGTTATCTATATCTTCAGTGCGAAGTCAAAATCAGACCGTTGGTGCAGAGAATGGTAAAGGCATACGTTTTGATCAAAGCTCGTATTGGAAAGGAAGATAGTGTGTTAAGAGAGGTGTTAGCACTCTCGGTCACTGATGAGGCTCACAAGGTCTTTGGTCCATACGACATCGTTGCAGAAGTGCGTGGTCGAGATATGGAAACTCTCGTTGAGATTATCACCAGCAAATTACGAAAGATCGATGGTATCGAAGACACTCAATCGATTCTTGTGATTGATAGTGAAATCGACATGACATCAACAAGCTTCATGTCATAGTTAGTTGGTCAAAAGACTCGCTCAATCGTGTATGGATGGCTTCGTCCATCCAAGAATAAGTTTTAACCAACCATTGGAAAAAGTCTAGTGGGACTATCGTTTATGAAAGGAGGCCCCGTTCAATTATGAAGCAGATGTCAAGAAAAGCATTCATGCTTATGCTACAAGATGATTCAGGTGAACTTAGTCCAATACGCCTTGATGTTGGACAAGTCAATAGTGATAATGCACTTATTGTGCTAGACGAATACAATGACACTTGTTGGGTTTGGATTGGTCGAAGTGTCAATATGCCAACTAGGATGCATGCACTACGGATGGGCAGAAGTATTCAGAAATCAGGTTTCAAAATTGGAGTTACTACTATCGGCCTTGCTTCCTCTAAAATTGTTGAAATGATGGAAAAGGATGATACAGATCCGGACATTGCCTCCGCAATTGTATCATTCAAAGGTGTTCTTGACGATAAATGGAGTTTTGATGACAAAGTTCTAGCATTCAAAAAGGAAGCTGGAGTAGGGGCTAGTCCAGAACCCATTGCTGGAGCACCAACAAAGAAGACAATACCAGAACCTGCGCCAGAACTCACAGCAGAAACAGTGTATGAGGAACCTGCTCGTGATGCAGCTCGACCTCCGACACCACCAACACCAAAGAAGATCATCACAATGGCGGAGAAGAAAGTTGCCCACCTAATGCTCGCAGTATCAAATAACGCAGACATATTTTACACTGAGAAATTCGAGCGAGGTGGAGATATCGGTTTGAAGATTGAGGTTCCAGGAGTCATGGTTCTTGAAGCAATCATGAGAGGTGCTCAGCTAAGTATCTCACCTGGTGATTTTGGTGGTTCTGAAGAGGCACTCAAGATCAAAACGGCCTTTACTGATATGGTAAAGGACCTCTGAGATCGATACTAACAATCATCATGCTGTAAGCTATCGCTTGCAGCAATTTTCTCTTTTTTCGGATAGTCAAGTTGTCGGTACCAGTAAGTGTAGGCATGAGCGAATCCTAACTTTTCATAGAAATTCTTAGCAACACTATTGTTTGTTTCAACCTGAAGGTATACCTTTGTAGCACCTACTTTTTCTCCCCACATACCCAGAGCATGGTTTATTGAGAGAGCAGCTCCAGATCTCCGTTTCTCGGGATGAGTACCAATATTGAATACCCCAAGCCAATCTTCTTCAACAACACCAAATCCTACTGCAGTTTCTTTTGCTAGGACATAGACACGTTGCTGGTCAGTTCGCTCCAAGATACCTTTCCGTACATCCATGGTTGATGGGTCATACCCTGATGCCTGAAGATATGTGTCAATCCATTCTTCAGATAGTGCATCGAGATACTCCGTATCACAAGTTGGTTCGAATTTTGACAGGGCAGAAATTTCAGCAGTCCATACTTCAACGGGGAAGATTTTACTAAATCCTCGGTCTGCAAGGATATTGTCCAATTTCGATGGAAGACTTGCCTCAGATACCTGAAATCGTGGAATAAGATCCCTACTACTATAGAATTCTATTGCAAAATCAATTGCTGTAGAGAGGTCTAATCCTGGAGGTCCCAATGGTAACACACTATTAGCACGTCTGGTAATTCCATTGTCAGCACGTAACAACCAACCACCAAGTCGCATTCGTTCTTGAGCAACCCAAGCATTATGACCAAGTAGTTCGAGTTCATTGATATCATCAGGATTCATAGTATCCATCCTTCAGGGCAGAAAAATCATCATTCGGCATGAATTTAACGAACATGATATGAACATAATCTGATTCATAATGAGTTCTCTTAGATGGAATCCAATGCTTGGGGAATGGGTTATTGTAACACCAAAGAGAGCTGATAGACCTTTTCAGGACTCATCCTCGAAATGCCCGTTTTGTCCTGAAAGTGGGGAAACATCTGGAAACTGGCATGTATTGACACTGGATAACAAGTTTCCCTCTTTGAATCCACAGGTCGGAATGATTCCTCTGGATGAGAATTATGTAATGGAGGCACCAGCTCACGGATATTGTAAGGTGATTGTTCTCTCACCCAAGCATGATGAACAGATAGAATTGATGGATGATAATCAACTCGAAAAAGTGTTTCAAGAATATCTCTCCGTTTTCAAAGATCTAGATAGCAAGAGAGGTATCGAGTATGTCTATGAATTTGAAAATAGAGGAAAAGCAATAGGTGTTAGTTTAAATCATCCACATGCACAGGTCTACGCACTTCCATTCATCCCACCAAGGATAGAGCAAGAACTAAAGCAATTCCAAAAGTTGTGGGAAGAAGAAGAGAAATGTCTTGTCTGTCAAATATTGAAAAATGAGCTGAAGGCACTAACTAGTAGGGTCATCTTGGAAACTGATCATTTTGTTTCATTTGTTCCTCACTTTGCTCGACTACCATACGAAGTTCACATCTATCCAAGAGAACATGTAGGAAGTCTTGTAGAGATTGAGGACAAACTAGCTGAGCTTGGAAAGATGGTCCAAGATGTTGTACGAAGGTATTCCAAGGTGTTTGATGAGATGGCATATGTCATGGCATTTCACACAAGACCATCAATTGGGGAACATCCTTACTGGCACTTTCATATTGAACTATATCCACCTTGGAGAGATAGGTCAAGAAAGAAATACCTTGCAGGAGTAGAAACAGGAATAGCAGTTTTCACGAATGATTCATGTCCTGAAGATATTGCTAGAAACCTTAGGGAGGCGGTTTGAACCTGGAATATCCAGAGGTACTGGTCAATGCATTTCAGGGCTTGGACCCTTCGAAAAGTGACTCAGTAGCGGTATCAAGAGCTCCTGGCAGGATAGAGATTTTGGGAAATCATACAGATTACAATGGTGGTTTAGTTCTTACTTCCACAATTGACAAGTTTGTGTGGAGCATGGGGATTCGTTCAACAGAAATAATCCTCCACTCAGTTGAATATGATGAAACAATAAGATTAGATCCTAGTGAACTAAATACTCCGACTGAGCATCATTGGAGTGATTATGCTAGAGGCATCTTCTGGGCATTTCAACGTCGCAACCATTCTGTGCAGGGAATTACTGGTGCAATTCATGGCAACATTCCACAGGGAGGTGGATTGAGTTCTTCAGCTGCCTTAGAGGTGTCCCTGGTCAATATTGTTTCACACCTAAGTAAACTGAAAATTATGCCAAAAGTAAAAGCAATGCTTGCTTACGAAGCAGAACGTTTGTTCTGTGGTATATCCTGTGGAGTTATGGATCAGTTCAGTTCACAGCTTGGAAAACCAGATACACTCCTTGGAATTCATTGTGGCAATATGCAGACTCAAGATGTTGCAGTACCTGAAAACATCTCATTCATTGTAGTAAATTCCATGGTAACTCGTTCTGCAGGTGACATTCTGAATGAACGTAGGGCAGAATGTCTTAGAGCATTGAATACACTCCAAGAGGCAAATTGGGATATTCACAGTCTATCTGGAATCAGCCCCTCAGATCTTCAATCAGTGGCAGAGATTTTGGATGAAGTCTTGATGAAGCGGGTTACACATGTTGTAAAAGAAAATCAAAGAGTCAGAGATGGAATTACAGCAATCAAGAATAACAATCCAGAAATGCTGGGAAAGATTATGATAGAGGCTCATAGTAGCTCTCGCGACCTCTTTGAGGTTTCACACGAGAATTTGGAAATTCTCATGAAGATTGCACAACAACAGAAGGGGATTTTTGGTTGTCGACTTACAGGAGCAGGTCTTGGAGGAAACTTACTTCTGCTAGCAAAACAACAATCTGCAGAAAATGTATTATCAGAAGTCACGAAAGCATATGAACAAGAAACTGGACTCGCTCCTGAAACTGCAATATGTGCGATCCCAGGTGGCGTAGTCGTAGAGGATGTTTCGATATGAACCTCATCGATTTGGTACGAGCATATGCGCCAATACTTCACTTTCATCCAGAAGAGGGTTCACACTGCTGCTTTCCTTCCGATGCAGAGAAGATATACGAGTCGTATCACGAGAACTGGGACAGGTTTGAAGTTACAAAGACACCTAAGACTCTTGATGAATCAGCACCATGCTACTATGAAACTTGGACCAATCAAAGAATGACTCAGGTTCGGTACTGGTTCTGGTATAATTACAATGACTTTCCAGGAACCCATTTTGGCCTAGGTGACCATTTAGGAGATTGGGAGCATGTTGAAGTTAGGCTATACAAGGGCACACAAGTTCAAGATGCAATCTGGTTAGTGTCAAATCATTCTAGTGCGAGGGTTGCATCAGTGACAAAGACCATACCTGGGTTTGATGTTGAAGTCCCAATTCTTGGAGGTACTCATCTTCATGTTTGGGTGGCACTAGGGTCTCATGCAAATTATCCATCTCACGAAAGTAAACCACGGTGCTACGCCAAGATCTTCTGTGATAGGATTCATGATAAGGGAGAGATCTGGGTTACAGAAAAGGTGCTGAAGAAATTAGATGAAACCAATTTTCGGGACTTCACTGGTCGATGGGGTGATGACAAGGCACCAAGAAGTCCGAGAAACGAATACAACAACAGATGGCGTAATGCACCAAATGATGTAGTAAATCAGGGTTCTTCAGATTCTTGATCAGGTTTCCATGATTTCCTTCGTGGAAGCCATCGGGGTACATTGTCTTTGTATGACTGATATGCATCACCGAATCTATCTAACAATCCAGGTTCTTCGAATCTAATGAAATAGAAGTGATTTCCAATTGCAAAGAATACAAACCAAAGAAAAATCCAGAGAGATGAGAGAACGACTACTTCTCCAAATAGTACAATCAGCACTCCGGATATCATTGGACTTCGAGTCCGACCGTATAGACCTTCCACTACAAGCTCCTGAGTTGGAGCCCAAGGAGCAAGTGTCCCTTTTCCAATCCGTGAGAACATTTTGATTGTCACTGCTAAAAGTGTAAGTCCTGAAAAAATTGTTGCCAATCCGAGAATCATAATAGGAGTATTTAGCGATGGAGGTAGATTCCAGCCAAGAGAATAATCATTGGTTAGAAGCATGATAAGAAGAGGAACAATAATGAGAACTGTGATAGGCAGTCCATATGCGCTTATTTGTTGACGACGACTATGATTCATCCCGAATTCCTACAACACTATCTCGGGCTCACAGCGCTATACCCTTTTCGTAAGATTGTATCAACAATCTCATCAGATTCATTTGGAAAGTCCTTGTTATAGTGCGCACCTCGGCTCTCTCTGCGCATCCTTGACATCTTGATAATAAGTTCTGCAACAAGAGCAATATTCCGCAATTCAACAAGGTCGGGAGTGAGATGAAAGTCCCAGTAGAAATTCCTGATCTCTCTCATGAGGAAACTGATACGATTTCTTGCTCTGATGAGTCTTTTATTTGAGCGAACAATTCCAACGTAGTTGATCATTATCCTGCGTATCTCTTCCCAGAGATGAGCGATTACAACCAATTCATCGGGATCTGTCGCATCACCGGTATCCCAAGGAGGTATGACAACAGCTGGAATCTCCTCTTTGATATCTTCAATAGCTGTAATTGCGGCATTATGTGCTGTTACTGTTGCTTCAAGTAAAGAATTGGATGCAAGTCTGTTTGCACCGTGGAAACCAGTGCATGCAGTTTCTCCAATTGCGAAGAGACCATCTACATCGGTTCGCCCGTTGATATCCGCTTTGACTCCACCCATTATATAATGCGCAGCTGGAACAACAGGGATTGGTTCCTTTGTGATGTCGATTCCTGCTTCAAGACATCCTTCGTATATCTGTGGAAATCTATCTCGAACATAATCGGGATCTTTGAAGGATATATCCAGCCACATGTGGTCAGCACCGGTTTTCTTGAGTTCAAAGTCAATAGCTCTAGCAACAACATCTCGAGGTGCTAGCTCAGCATCCTTGTGATAATCAGGCATGAACCGTTTCCCATCAGGACCAAGGAGTTGTGCGCCCTCACCTCGTAGGGCTTCAGAAATTAGCAATGACCGTTGCTTATGATGGAATAATAATGTTGGATGGAACTGGACCATTTCAAGATTCATTACACTGGCACCAGCACGATAAGCCATCGCAATACCATCACCTGTAGCCACATCGGGATTGCTGGTGTAGAGAAAGACTCGTCCTGCACCACCAGTTGCTAGTACGGTTATCTTTGACGTGAAGTGTTCAATCTCGTTAGTATTGCCATCTAGGATGTATGCTCCATGCACTCGATTATTTCGTACAAAGAGATTGACAGCCATATGGTTCTCGTAGACGGTGATGTTCTCTGCACATTCAATTCTCTTAACGAGTGCGAGTTCAATATCTTCACCTGTATGATCCTTCACATGGAGGACTCGACGCTTACTATGACCACCCTCTAGTCCGAGCTCATACTTGTCAGTTCCTTCCTCTCCACAGAAATCGACACCAAGTTCCACGAGTTCACGTATTCGTTCTGGACCATCACGAACGATGCTTTCGACAACATCGGGATGACAAAGATTGTCTCCCACACGGATTGTGTCTTTAATGTGTAAATCAACCGAGTCATCAGGAGACACAACTGCAGCAATTCCACCTTGGGCTCTTACTGTAGAGGATTCTGTCATTCTTCCTTTAGTGATGATATGCACAGTACCATGTTTGGCTGCTTTCAGAGCGAATAGCAGGCCTGAAAGACCACTGCCGATAACAAGGAAATCCGATGTGTAGACATTGTTTGCCATATGTTGCTTGCCATCCTGAATATCGTTCATTGTAAAGTGGACAAACTTGGACATATGTCCTTTGTCCTTCCAGGAACGACACTGGATTTGGATTGAGCATGGATTATGTTCCTTGCTGCGTTAATATCTGCATGATGATGAACATCACACTTTGTACAATAGAAGAACTCGCCGCCTGTCTTCTTGGCCTTCGAACTCTCATCATTGACTCGGAATCCTTTCTCTCCACACACATGACATGTCTGTGAGGTATACCTTGGATTCACTGTCCACACACTATATTTTGAGTGACCAAGAGACTCTCTCATGTACCGAACAGTTTCAATGATCTTTCCCCACAGGTTTGCGTTCAAGGACCATGATAGGTCCTTTGAACCTCCATGACCTTGGAATCCTCGCAAGTCCTCGAAGAACAGCTTCTTCACTTTGTGTTCCTCACAGAACCACACTGTTTTTGCAGCAATGATACGTGCAATCTCCCTATCAAGACGACGTATCTTATCCCACGTA
>JAEOSL010000087.1 GCA_016840385.1 Candidatus Thorarchaeota archaeon
GAGGAAATAATGATGGGGATGGGGATGGAGTAAACAATCTATATGAAGCTGATAACTCACTTTTGTATCTCAATGCATTCCATTGGCTATTGCAGCACAATGAACCAACTGTGACACTAACTTTTCCAAATGGTGGTCAAGTTCTAAATGGTACGCAAATGATTACCTGGAATTCTACAGATGCAGATGGAGATTCACTGACCTTTGAAGTACTCTATAGTGACAACAATGGAGCTGATTGGACCTCGCTTGCTACCAGTATCACAGTCAATCAGTTTGCATGGAATACAACTGCTCTCGATGATGGAACTCAATACTTGATTCGTGTAATCGCATCAGATAGTGAATCTAGTGTATTCGATGAATCCGACAGTGTCTTTGAACTGGATAATTTTGCAGGTGGTCTTCCATTTGGTATTGACACGAATACATTGTTGCTAATAGCAGCAATTATAGTCATAGTCATTATCCTCGGATACCTATGCAGTAGAAGACGAGGTGGTGGTAAACCCTCAAAGAAGTCTGGTTCTAAGAAGAAGAAGAAGTAAAGTACAACCAAATGTAGGCCTGAGTGTAAAATGAAACACACAGGTCCTACATCAGTTTTTTTCTGTCGGTGGATTAAAAAGATTGGAACCAAGGTCTTCTTTGAAGGACATGTCTCCGAATGCTGATGACATCGCACGCAGGGATTACCAACATGGTCGGGTAGCGTATGCGTTTCAGTGGAATATGTCTAATCATCTTGTTTTGGGAAATAAGAAAGGAGACCTTGCTGCACTCTGGGCTCACTTGAAGACGATTCAGGCTGGTAAAATTCCAGAAGTTCTCTTTGCAGATCCCTTCTATATGCGCGCCTCTCGTTTACGTTTAGTTGCAATGTCGAAGGCAAAGAAAGTCGGTTTTCGGAAGAAATTGGAAAGGACTGGTGCAATCACACAGAAAGTTGATGATGATCTCGTTCAGAAATTGCGGGAATATCATCGAGCTCGTAACGATCTTAGCTACTCTTCAGACCACGGGATTCTCAAAGAGTTCTTGCTGAATGATCCTGCTACACTTGCAATTGAAGTTCCAGTTTGGTCCGAGCGATACAAGATTACTGGTCATATCGACCTCATTCGATTCGTTGATGGATGTATCCAAGTGTCTGACTATAAACCCGGCACGTTGGAAACCACAAAAACAAGATTTCTGAATTCATTACCACAGGTTTCAGCATACGGTGAGATGATGGCACTACATCTGCTAGGAACGCTGCGAGCAGCTCTTGAGGCACCACTATTGCCCAAAATACAGTGTTGCATTTTTGACACTCACTCTTGCTGGAAATTTGGTGCAGAAATGTTTGTGCAGTTGCAAGAAACAGGACAGCTAAGGGATTTCTAGTTCTTCCCATTTTCAATAATCGTCATTTTCACTTCTTCTTCTACTGAAGGTGCTTCGGTGGCAATACCACTCCATTTCAATTGAAGCGTAGGTCTCTCAGATACAAGACCTTCACGAATCCTTGAGAAGTAGTGCTCACTCATCCTTCCGAAGTTTCCTAATGCTGCATCAACAGGAATCCATCCCTTCCGTTCCAGGAAGACTTCGGACCAAGCGTGAGGTTCGGGTTCACTCTTACCGCCACGATAGAAATGACCAACTACTCTCCGTGCTGGAATTTTGACTGTTCGAAGAAGTGCAATGAAAAGATCCGCATGTTCGTCACAGTCTCCTTCCTTTTCACGAACCGCTCTTGCTGCTCCCTTTCTTTCTTCAAGAAGCGTCTTTAATTTCACACTGTCCCGCACTATATCGTAAGCTAATCTAGCATAGGACTCATCATCACCAGTTCTCTCTGCCATTCTCTCCGACATTTCTTGGATGATATCATCATCAATTTCCCAATATTTCTGGAATGAACAGTATAACCCTCTGTTGCGAGCTATTGTTTCTTGTGACGTTTCCTGCTGTTCCATCAACCAATCTCTTGTTGTTGTATCAATTCTTAATATCACGGTTGGTGAAAAGCTCTCCCCAGGATTAATCTCTGGGACTTTGATAATCGCTACCATGTTCTTTTCTGCGCGTTCTTTAACTCTAGCTGGAGGAAAGACATCAATCATTTCCACAAATTGATTATCCATATCAGTGAAAAGATGCCATGTCATTACACCTTTCTTCAGCTTAGCAGAACCTCTATTGTGAATATTCGCTTGCATCTCTATCCGTAGGCGCATCTTAGAACCTCTTTCTCAATCTAGAAATGCTCGGAGCTTTCCGCGAATAGATTTATCTGTTGTATACCCCTTCATTCCATTTGTCCATCATGGGGATGGTACGCGAGGTTATCGCATGACAAAGGATCCTGATAAAGACGATTATGAAAAAGCAGATCGTAAGGGAGTAGTTGATGGTCTCCTAACAGAGCTTGGCGTCGATGATGAAATGAGAACAGAACTCATTGAATCTGGTCGTATGTCAAGTGACGTGATGCGAGTCGAGTCTGCTGATCAGGTCCGTCGCAGAATGGAAGTGGATACCAGCGTTGAGCGATTGCGAGATAGTCTCTCTTTGTTGGAACGGAACATTCTCACTGTGGATGGGACTATTGATAGGATTGAGAGAGACCTCGTTCCTGTTGTATTATCATTCCTTGTCGGTTTGAAAGGTAATCTTGTCAGTATGAGGAACGACATCGTTTCGCAAAGTAAGCGTAAAGCAAAGACTAACCTTCAATCCATGTTCATAGATACTGTAGTCAAAGAAATTGTTGAAGGTGAATTCGTACGAATTGAGGAATCACTCACTTCTGGAATGTCAACCCCGATTCTTGAAAGAATGAGGGACCTTACTGAGGGAATGAAAGAATCGATGAAACTTACTCTGGAAGAACTAGCCACTTTGAAAGGTGGAGTTGATGACTATACCCAGAGGACTACGACCGAATTAGAGCATCTCTCTACCAAAGTTGGAATGAAACCCAGAATAGAGGTTCCTAAAGAAGTAGAAGAAAAATTAGCAAAGTTTGACCGAGAGGTCGATGGACTCAAACACGAACTTGGACTAGAAAAACAGAAACTAGAGAACCGTCTCAAAGAGAATGAAGAATTACGACATACTGTAGCAGAGCTCAAGGTTAGAAATGATGATCTTGAAGATACAATGATGGATCTCAAAGCTGCTCCTAAAGTAGACCAAGATGTCCTTGTGGAACTCAGACAGAGTGTAAAAACTCTTGAAGCCTCTAATGATGTTTTAGAAGAGAAAATCAAAGAAGCTGAAGCACGAGTTGAAGCATCGGATTTGAAAGCTACAGAGTATCATGGAGATATCTCCAGAAACGAAGTTGAGATTGGAGACCTCCAGACAAAGATCCGCCAATTAGAAGAACAAATGGGTTCAACTGGAACTCGACTTGAAGAGATGGAAGAGCTACGAGCGCGACTTCGTTCGTACGAATCTGGTGATAAAGCAAGAGAACTTGAAAGAATCAAGACTGAATTAGAAAGAACAACTGCAAGTCTTGAAAGAGTAACAACAGACTTTGATGATGCCAAAGCCAAGTTAACTCAATCTGAGGAAAACATTGAGGGATACATGGGACTCATGGATAGCACTGAGAAAACAAAGGCATTTCTAATGGTTGAAGATAATGGTCAGATGGCTATCCGCGAGATTGCACGAGCTCTAGGTGTTGCACCTGCCATTGTAATGAAATGGGCAGAGGAATTCCAATCTCTTGGTATTGCTTGGGTTGTAGACGGTACTACACTTGTTCACAGAGACCATATGGGAAAGACTGAGTAATCATTCAATATCTTGAACCTTGTTCATGAATTGAACGACTTCGATAAGACTCTCAATCTTCATTGCATTAGTGTACAAATTCTCAAGAGCTTGTTTGTTCGGAGTATCGTTCTGTACATACTGTCTGAATGCGGGTCTGAGCATTCTGTCCAAATATGTCGTTCGAAGATTTTCCAATGCATCTATGAGACCTTGATTCAACTGACCAGATTCCAGCGCAGTCTTCACATTTGATAGGCATCCGTAGCAGTCACCATTTCCTGTAATCCTAAGCTTTTTGACACTCAGCGTCTTTTTTGCCAGTTTTACATACTCATCCTCAGCTCTATAATAATCCTTCACGGCAAGGAACTTTGTTTTTGAACACTCGTCGAAGAATGATTTACTTCGGCCGGATGCAGCATTGAAGAGATTACCTATCCTTTCAAGCTCTTTAGGATTGGTCATGGATTAAACCATGTCTTAGTTGGAATATTTCCTTTTAATGATGTCTCTGAATGAATTCATTTACTTTGGAAGAGTATGAACCGTAAGAGCGATAAGCTTCGTATTGAGTGTACTATTGCGATGAGAGAGGCTGTCCTATATTCTACTCTAAAGTCCGGTGTGCGTTGTGATCTATGCGCAAGAAGATGTGTTCTCCATGATGGAGAAGTCGGAATCTGTCGAGTCCGTCATGTGAAAGATGGGAAATTGTATACCTCAGTTTACGGATTGATAGATGGGATGGCTGCAGATCCAATTGAGAAGAAACCCCTATTCCACTTTGCACCTGGAAGTAATGCCTTTTCTATAAGCACATCATCGTGTAACTTCCGTTGTCAGTTCTGCTTGAACTACCATTCCGCTCACCGAGAAACACCAGTGGGTGAGAAACTGTTTCCCTCGAGTATCATTACTTTGGCTGAGAAGTACAACTGTGGAGGGATTACATATACGTATACCGAGCCTACGGTATTCATGGAGTTCGCACATGACACCGCAAAAATCGCCCATGAAAAAGGAATGTACAACACCTTTGTGACTAATGGATACATGACTCCTGAGGCAATAGACTACATTGCTCCGTACCTCGATGCAGCCTCAGTAAACTTCAAGGGCAGCGGTAACAAGAATTTCTACAATGAACTGATGTCTGTACCAAAAGTTGAGCCTATATTCACATGTATGAAACGAATGAAAGAGAAAGATATCTTGATTGAAATAACTAATCTGATAATTCCAGAAGTCGGAGATCATCCTGAAGATACTAAACAACTAGCTGAATGGACCGTTGAGAATCTTGGACCTCGCACTCCATTTCATATCACTGCCTTTTCTCCAACTTACAAACTTACGAATATTCCAAGAACTCCAGTTGCCATGCTTGAAAAGCATCTCAATATTGCCAAGGATGCTGGTCTTGAGTTCGTTTACTCTGGAAATATTGCAGGACACGATTATGAGAATACATACTGCCCAAATTGTGGTTTCAAGGCTGTAGAACGTTACTCTGTTTTTCTAAAATCTAACAATCTTAATGAGGATGGTCGGTGCCCTGAATGTAACACTGACCTCAATATTTCTGGTGTGAAATGGATGGTCCGCGGAAAAGGTAAATCGAGATTCTTTTGAGGTTAGAA
Organism: Candidatus Thorarchaeota archaeon; assembly: GCA_016840385.1. Next base: position 5,418 of record JAEOSL010000087.1, read on the forward strand.
TATGCAAGTTGCTGATGTTACTTGGCGAATGGTTAATGGGAATCAGTTCGAATCAGGTCTAAGAATCTGGAGAGAAGGAGAGCAAACACCAAGCTTTCTACCATTACCTCCCGGAAAAAAGATATCCTGGGAGATTCGAGGACCCAAGAGATGTATTGGTAATATCAATGAGTCTGGGAAACTCGTTCCTTGCCCAGAGAATTCTGTAATTCTCGACAATGGACAAAAATGTGGACCCTGTTCAGCAGGAGATATCGCTGATCCCTGCATTAGATGTGATGGTCAGCGCTGCGATGCAGTAGATGCAAGAAAGTTACAGTGTGAGGCTACTGATTATATCGTGTATGCCGTTGTCTTCAGTGACAAGACATTGAAAGTAGGAGTTTCATCTAAAAGACGTTCCCTCATTCGCTGGGTCGAACAGGGCGCAGATTATGCTGGTGTCCTTCGTGAAATTAGCGGTGGAAGGATAGCCCGCCGAGTTGAAGACAGAATTGGCAGACAACAAGGAGTTACGAAACAAGTTCGATCCGAACGAAAGACACGTGCCCTCATGGATCATCTCGAACTTGATGATGCTCAATCAATAGTGCATAATTTCGCTGAGAATGCTAGTCATCTTGAATTGGATTCCGATGTGAAGCTTCAAGATCTCTCCCCCTTCTATTCGCTTGATGAGTTGAAGACTCAACCTGCTATTTGGAGGAAGAGGTCTCAACCAATCGATGGACGTACTATTGTCGGAACTGTAGTTGGAATGAAAGGGTCTTTGATTGTGACCTCAATTGATTCCTCTCTGTTAGTCGTGGATCTTAAACAAATAGTGGGATATTCGATCAATCAGGATTCAGATATTACCATGGTAACACAAACTGGCCTCATGGACTTTCTCTGACAACTTATTTAGGGTGAGGTTACAGAGTGAAAGACAATGACTGAAGATGTGGAGGAGAAACCAGAGGTCCGCTATCTCTCTGTTGTACGCAAAGAAGGTGGTGAGCCAATAATTGGCATCCCCTATCGTGAGATGTCAGTAGATCCTGATCTCGTTGCCTCCTTTGTTCTTGCAGTTATCATATTTGAAAATCGACAGCTGAAGAATTTCACAAAGGAAGGTTATGTTGTAGTCATTGAAGAGGGTGAATATGTAGTTGGACTACTCATTGTTGATCGTGTTGATGATGATACTCCATACAGAAATGCACTGAAGACCGTGATTGAGAAATTTGAGGGTCTCTACGAAAATCAGATGATTGCCTGGAAGGGTGATATTAGACCTTTCAGAGAATTTGCATTAGATATCTTACAAATCTACCCATATCGAGATTTGAGTCTGAAGATGATTCCACGGTTGTTGGCCAAGTCTGATGCAACTCCAGATTACCAAGCACAAATACCTTGGAGTGTTGGCGAAACCGATGAAAAATTGCAGGTAATTCTCGGATACATCAACGGCAAACGCACAATAGAAGAGATAATGAATCAATCAGAGTATGAAGACTCAGAGGTACTAGCTATACTCTCGATGCTTGAAAGATACAAGTGGATTGCACTTACTCGAAAACTCGAAGATTCTTCTATTCTTGTGAAGGTGATGGACCCTCCCATGTTCCTTGTTGGAGTATATGGTGAGCAATTGACAAGCATTGTAGAACAGTGTGATGGAAAGAAGACCCTTGCAGCAATTTGTGAAGCATTACCTTACAATCTAGAGGCTGTAAAACTTGTAGCAAAGAATCTTATTGACGCTGGAGTACTCGGATACAGCGGTATTGACAAGGAGGTTGAGCTCTAATGCCCGCGGATGTTTCAAAGGTTCGATACATTTCCCTCATCAGAATGGAAGGTGGAGAATCTGTCCTAAACATTCCATATGCAGAGCTCACTGTTGACCCCGACTTAATTGCTGGATTCGTCACTGCAGTTATTATCTTTGCAAAAACTCCCATCAGGACAATCCGAAAGGCAGCATATGATATTCTGATCCAAGTAGGCGAGAGTGTTCTAGTCTTACTTGTTGTAGATCCAGTTTCTGATGAGAAACCCTATCGAGAAAAGCTCCAACGTATACTTGATGAAGTTGAATCCAAACATGGCGAGAAACTCCGTCACTTTGAGGGTGATGTTAGAAGATTTAGAGAGTTTGCACTAACCGTAATCAAGGAATTTCCATTCCAATCTGCTGATCTGAATATGGTTCCCGTAAGTACAAAAACTGGCGCAAAAATTCCATTTAGAGTTGGCAATGTTGACAGTGAATTAGAGCAAATTGAATCCTTCATTAATGGTAAACGTACAGTCGCAGAAATCATGGACCTCATGAGTCTTACCGATGCAGATGTGTTAGCTCTCTTATCGATTCTCACAAGATATCAGTGGATTGAATATAAGAATCGATTAACGGACAAGGATATACTTGTGAGGGAAGAGTGTCCTGCAATAATTCTGGATAAATTGGGAGCACAGTATGGAACTGCTCTTGATGACCTACTCGGTAAATTTGATGGTACCGCAAGTATCACTCAAATTCTAGATGTGTTACCATTTGATAGAGATGCCCTTTGGTTTTTGATCAATAAACTGGTTGAGGTTGGCTGTTTGAAGGCAGCTCGCTGATCCTAGAGAATCCTATCATTACCCGGGACACCTACAACATCACTTCGACATTGTTGGCAATGAGTGAACTGAAGAATATTTTTTGAACCAATCTGACGAGCTTCGTCTAGTTCTCTGCGACTTGGTGGAACAAGTTTCGGAGTGTTCCAGCTGGAAATTACTGGGACAATATTTTGGAGTGCCACACCTAATTTACTAAGGTGTTTAGAAAGACTACTGATATCGTCCATGTTGATGCTTGGTATAAGGATAGTATTTACTTTGACCGTGATGCCCAAACTTACTGCCCTTTCAATACCAGCTAATTGTTTGTCAATGAGAATTTCACCCATCTCCAATCCTTGAGTTCTCTTTTCATCAATCAGAGCCCATTCATAGATCTGAGCAGCTGTTTCAGGGAAAATGGCACTCATTGATACAGAAATAGTGCTAATGCCTAATTCTTCTAGATTCGATGTCGTTTCTTTCAATAGAACTCCATTCGTACTTAGACAGAATTTGAGATACCTGTTCTTCTCTCGAACTCCCTTCAATGTGACAAAAGTTTCTTCATTTGCTAGAGGTTCTCCAGGACCTGAAACTGCAACAATTTTCAACCGTGGATTCTTTTCCACTTCTTCTAAAGTCCTGGCAATTGCTTCCTTTGGTTCCATTAGTGATGCTGCAAAACCAGGTTTTGAAGTATGGCATGCACTTCCAGCACTATGATCACAGAAGATACATTTGACATTACAAAATCGAGCCACTGGAAGATGAATTCTGGCCCATAATCCTTTTCGCGACTCAGAATAACAGGGATGAAGGAGAAACGGGTAATTTTCTGGAGTCGCCATGGCAGTTCATTTACTCTGATACAGGATTATTCTTGCTTCTTTTCCAGCTTTCTTTGCATCACTGAAAATCAATCCAAGTGCCGCATTTTCTGGAGCAGTAACAGTGAGTAGATAATCTGTTGAAACATTGATGACAAGAGTTGTACCAAGGTCTCCCTGAATGATGATTGACTTTAGATCCCCCTGCTTCAACTCCTTTACAGTCTGTTCACCAGCTGCATGGATTCCAGCAACCATGGCTGCAACAGAAACCTCTTCGGTTCCAGCATGAAAATGACTGACGAGTGGAAGTCCCTCTACTGAAAATATAGCAGCTCCCAAAATCGGTGATTTATTTGAGAGATCCTTAAGGAGTATCAAAAGTTGATCCTGTAATTTCATGGCGCTTTGGTTTTCCAACTTAAATCCCTCTAGTCAATATGTCTGTCCGACTTATCATCAGGGACGAAAGTCATTGATAAAGCTTGGCAAGATGGGCCAATTGGTGCTCTCTAGCCAATTAAACGGACTGAAGTAACCGTATCACTATGCAATGAACCTGCTGGGAGTTTCATCACACGGAGCACGTTATCAGCGTCTTGGTGGAGTCCTGCTTCTTTGAGCATATCAACAAATTCCAAACCAGTAGTGATGATTACTCCTTTGAGTGGTTTGTTATTACGCATTGAATCAAGGAGTTCTTCAGCTGAATACAGTTTGCACTTGAGTTGTAGGTCTTTGTGTTTTTCCAGGTGAGATAACCCTTTCTTAGCAATACCCCTGTTCTCTTTCTGTTCGGTAGTGTATGCTTTTCTTCTGTACATTCTCCTCAATCTAACTAATCCGGTTTTGACTACATCTTGTGCATTGAGCATTTTACTGTATTGAGAAATCGAGCTCTTAGGCGTAGTAGTTACTAGCCAAGCAGTACCAAAATCTGCTTGGTATCGCATTGCCTTCAGAATCTCTGATTCACCTAGAAGAGTAAGTGCTCTATATCCCTTGTATTCAACGGATATTGTCCAATCAGGGTCGTTATGGTGGACCATCAAATCTGGAGTTAGACCCTCTCCAGTTGTTGGAACTGATGTTGTCACATCTGGAAATAGAAGCATAATCAATGCTAGAAATGCTTCGTGGAACATATTATGCCGGAGATTTCTTGCTTCTTGTGGATGACGTAATCCGGCATCCCGATAGAGGAGGGGCATCTCTACTTTCTGACCTGTTTTAACTCGGATCTCATTCTTCGTTGTCATTCTACCTTTCGAGTTATTCCTTTTGACAAGCGTTACTGCAGCTTCGTATCCGATAAGGTCGAAGACGAGCCCTCCCCGATTTGACTTCTTGAGAGACTTATGTTCACTAATTCTCCGCTCTGCTTCTTCATACGCCCAGTCGATGACCTGCTGACCATCTTTTCCAAGAAGTCCAATGATATTTCTGAGCTTCTCATGTAGTGTGTATCTCTTCACATGGTTTGTAACAGCAGTACCAACTTTGATTGGAGGTGACAATTCCTTTCTCACTCAATTTAATTTTGGAAGACTAACCCCTTCTAAGGATATCCTTAGTAAGCTCTACTTCCATTGTTTCATCATCATATTTGACCAAGTCAGCATTTGCTAAATCGTGAACCGCCTTTAGAACTGCAGCAGGCATAATACCTGTACTTGATGCAATATTCTTTCGCGAAATTGCTGTCTTCACATCATGCAATGTATACAGGATTCTAGCATGTGGTTTTCCATAGAATACTGTTTCAATAAGAGTGATGTAGATAGCAAGGAGATCGCTAATATCTACTTTCTCTTGCAAAGCATCCTTCTCTTCGGAGGCTTCTCGGTAGAGTTCTGATACCCTTCCAAGTTGTTCGTTAATCTCATTCATCTCTTTCCTGAGTTCATCTCGCTCTGCACGAATTGCATCAACTGCCTCGGTCTTGGAAGACTCGGCCTTATCAGCTCTGGTAGTTACACTCTTAATTTCAGATTTAACCATAGTAAGTTCAGTTTCTGCATTATCCTTTGCATCTTTAGTCTTCTGAAACTCACTCTCAAGTTCCTTAACTTTCTCTTCAGCCGCCGAAGATTTCTCTTCAGCTTCTCGTTTGTCGTTCCGAAGTTCTTCTCCTTCGCTATGAAGTTTATCACGTTCATCCATCAGTGAAACTACAGTGCTCTTGAAGTCGTCTAATTGTTCTATCATCTTCTCCCTATCGGTCATAGAAACACTCCTCACTGGTTGGCATAACAACCTGCTTTATATGAGTTTCACATCAGTGTCTGCTGATTTCCTCTTAAGGTACTTGATGTACATGTCTTTCAAATCAGCAAGGGGCAGACCGAATGCTTTGAATGCTTCAAGCTCTCCTTTCCGTTTCTTTCTAAGCATTACTTCGTTCTGTTTTCTCAATATTGGGTCTTCGCTGATTGCAGGGATGTTTCTATTCTGCTGAGCACATTTCAAATCTGATTTGCCCATAACTTCCAGTGAATGTTCAATGTCTTTGAGCATCCCACTCCGTCCCCAGAAATCATCTGTTGTGAGACCTACCAATTTGGCTTCTGGTGTAGCTAGACCTCGAATATTAGCGAGCTCAATCGAGTTGCTCTTGATCGTGGAGAATATCCGTAGAGACCATGGTGACATGTCAACAAGAATGAGTATTGGTACTTCTTCATCTGCTAGTTTTCTAATCCATGCTCTCATATTCCTTCCAGGTTGACCGAATAATGATCCAACACCAATCTTCATACTCTCAGGAAGTCCAAGTTCGATTAGGTTCCTTGACATAGCTTCCTTCTCAACAAATATTGCTGCATCAATATTGATGTCATGGATTGAAGACTTATTATTATTGAATGTGAATAAATACTGATTGTTGAACACATAATGGTAGCAATGCTTATCACATTATACTTGATTCTTCGCAAATTGAATAGGTCAAATCTGAGGGTGGTCCATGGGGCGTGAAGAAGATGCACAAAAACTTGCTCGAAGTATAGTAAATGATAGTGGACCTTGGAAATCAATCTCAGAGTTTGATGGAGATTTAACACTTTTTTCAGAGGAAATTGTTAGAAACACTCTCTACGAAAAAACAGAGACTCGCGAAAAGGCTAGTGAAATCACTAGAGTCATATTGTCCAAATCGAAGTTAGGGTGCAACAAGGACATAGTTGATACACTCGGGCTTAATAGAAAGAGCATCATTAGATGCGTAGGGAGAAAGTATCGTTGACTAGATACACGGACTAGTTCAGAGAGAGTGTGTCGCTCTTCTCAACATCAACCATCAAAAAGTGGATTGTAGTCGTCACTCCAATCTGTGCGACCTTTGGTGGTGGTATGAGTGGTCCCATCAACGAGTATACCTATGTCTGGGCGCTCCGATTTTTGGAGGTTGGTGTACTCCTGAGGGTCCTAACCCATGATAATGCTCCTCTCTTACTTATCAGCCCAATATTGCATACGAACTAATGCCATCGCGAAAGCCTAATAGGCGGAACCATGCCTTCTATCATATACTTAAGCGCACATCTAAATAAAGTTCTCAAGTGTTGACCTCTTTCTGTGACCGTAGTTCTTGTAGTAAGTCAAGTTCATGATACGATACAATGATATCCTCAGAAACGAGTATGTATTTGTTGATAGGATGCGTGGTGAGAATGATTCAGAGTGTACCTATTAGTAAAGAAGATTCCAAAAGATTCACTCTTAGAATAATCATTCTTTCAGGGATTTCCATTACAAGCGGTGCCATCCTGATACCGCTAGCGATTGTGTGGTATATTCAACCTCCTCCAATCGGATATCTAGCCTCAATTTTAGCGCTGATATTACTTATCGTGATGCAGCTAGGAGTCCAAAGACTGAGATACTATATGGAGGTGAAGTGGCGATCTGTAGATGCAAGCTTTGTCTTTTATCTAAGAAACACACTTCCTAAAGTGGTATTCAATGATTTTCTTATTCTCTTAATGATTGCAGGATTTTTTTTCATGCTTATGATAGAAAATGCCCCAATCATTCTCCTACTGTGTGTTAATGGATTGACAGTTTTCGCCCTATTCTCCGTGACGTACTCGCTTAAGACAGCACCCCGCTTACCCAAAAGATTTCGTGTGATGAAGACAAATGAGCATCCCCTTGTATGGGAACTCCTTGATAAATCAAAAATCAAGGTTCGTTCAATAGGATTTCTTGATTATCCAGGATTAAAAATATTCAATGCATTCCAGTGGGGAACTGGTAGTAACTCAATCATAGCATTAACCGATGAACTTGAACATGTACTGGAGGAAGAAGAACTGGTTGCTATTGCAGCACATGAATTGGGTCATGTCCACTATAATCATTTTGCAAAGTTGATAGTAATATCCTTGATCTCTCCGCTAATACTAGCGAATCTCGGCTTAGTTTACTTAGCTTTTGATCTCGGTTCTTTCTTGGTGGAATATCAGAAGTTATTCTTATTATTGATTTTAGGTTTTCTCTTATTTGGACCTCCCTTCCTACTGATTCCATGGCTCACAAGAAGGTGGGAATCTAAAGCGGATTTGTATGCAGCATCCTTAGTTGGAATAGACTCCATAACTTCTGCTCTACGTAAATTAGTAGAATACAATATTGTCTATGCCAATATTCCTAAACGACTTGAATTCTTGATATCACATCCCATTCTAGAAACAAGACTCGATTTGCTATCTGGTATGGAGGATAGCTAAGAAGCATGCAGAATATTGCTATCTCGAAAGCCTAATGCGCTTTTCTTCTAAATAAAATCATCAAGTGATGACCTCCTTCTGTAGTGAACCATTAGTTGGCCAAACGCATAAGTGTGCAAAGAGTGAAGGTTACAGGGAACAGAGTTGAACGCTTTGAGCAGAATATACACAATTCTTCTTGTTTCTTACCGCAAGAGATGTAATTCGACAAGCATCGATATTTGAGATGGGTGCTGCGCCGTGATCGACCTGAATAAGAAGAGGGTTGCAATTATTGCCTTCATAGTGGTAACCATTGTCTTTGTGTCCGTCACGGTAGTAGTTCCTATGGCAATGTCTTCAACCCTTACCTGGAGTATCAGACTGAGCGACAGAGCATCCTATCATGTTACAGTCGATGCGTGGCAGTCTAATGATTCATATGTGGTTCCGCCGCCCTCTAGATATGCACTATTGGATGGGGTCAATGTTAGTGTCGAGATAGTCGCGCTTCCGGAATTAGGATGGTTCCTAAATGGCGTCGACTTTGCAGAGAGAGTCATTCGGACAGACAAGGTAAATGTCACCTTTCAAAATGGCACTGCCATTCCCGATGATATTTCAGTCAGATTGAAATCCATGCTCTCAAGTTGCATACTCCCAACCGGATCTTGGCTGTTGATTGACATCTTTTATCCAGATACGCGCTCCACAGGACCAGGCGCAGATACTTACTGGTCATATACTAGTACAAGTTCATTCCAGTTTGGTTACTATGGCTTCGGCATTGATAGCATCACTCAGATGTCGAGTACAGTGTCTTATGAAACCGGACTGCCCACACTGGTTTCCTACTATTAC
>JAEOSL010000175.1 GCA_016840385.1 Candidatus Thorarchaeota archaeon
CTTCTAGATGAGATACTGCTGCTTGGAAATTGATGACTCAACAGGCTTCTCGGTCTCATATTCATTCGTCTCATTTGGCAGTACTTTGGTTTGTACCTGTACCTGTTTCTAAACGCCCAGTTATTTGGCCAGAACATGATTGAGCTTCGTAACTAAGCAAGTGACCTCTCAATAGCATGGAGTTATTGAGTCATAATTTGAATCTGTAGAGTTTTCTACAGATTCCTTTTTCTATATGATATATTACTATGACTCAATTATTATTAGTCATCCCAGGGTGCAACTGCAGGTTCAATACCCCAAAGATGGTCAATAATGAGACCGAGAATCATGAAGAGTGGAATTGGGCCTTGGAATCCACCCCCAGATTGCATTGAAACACTAAAGAGGGAAAGGAAAAACAGAGGTACTAAAGGAATCAAAGTCAGAACTGCTGAAATTCTAACCTTCTTTTTAGTTGTTTGAGCTCTGTGATGTCTTATTATTTGAATTGTGAAAACATAACTAAAAACTGCAAATATGAATGAGCTCAAGAAAGCATATGGATCAGGAAAGCCAAAAGAGTTGTATACCTCAACACCTGAAGCATAGCTCCAATCTCTAAATACCCAAACCGCTGCATAGACTTGATAGTAATGCCAGCCTTCCTCAATCTCGATAATGAAGCCATATGGTACCATTAGTAGCATTATTACTAATAACAAGATAATTGTACCAGTATTATTCTCGTTGCGAAAGAAACTCTCTAGAGGTTTCAACGAAATTCACCCTAAATTATAAGAAACTTTACGAGGCTAATAACTTATTCAATCTTGGAGAGATTAGAAACTCTTTGGTTTTCCCAACCCTAGCTTACTTTCATCATTTTAATGAAAATAGATCGAATAACACTCCCACTAACCACAGGGGTTTCGGATAGCACTCGACTTGAAACGTTAGGTGTAGCAGTGAATCTAGTACTGACTAGTTTTACCTGAGGAAATCGTTCCATTTCCTCTGTTGTTCATAGCAAGTTATTATGCGAGACCGTGCTCTTTCAACCAATCATCAGCGATTGCGGCAACACGCTCGTAGAGTGGACCGGAACCGTTGACACCTTCGGGCGTAATTCTGATTAATAGTCTAGAATTATAAAGTTACATTCACAAAGAGATAGAGAGGGATTCATGTGTTCCACCGAAAATATCGAACAATCTTCTTTCCAATTGTTCTTGGTCTATTTCTCTCACACATACCTGTGATTACAGACTTGGTGAATCTCTCAATTCTAAGTACTGATAATGCACTACTGAGCTCGGAGGTATGGTCGGACGATTTTGAGAACGCGACCAAAACACTGAGTGAGTGGGCAATTGATGGATTCTACTTCGATGATGAATTCCCAGACACGCGCAACGTTACCCTAAGTGACGGATTATTGTACTCCAATGGAACAGGGGTCAATATTCTTACACACAATAGTACAACCGCCATTGGGACATGGAGCTTAGATGTATTTCTCGAAGATAGCGATTTCACCCGAATTGTGATTGTGTTTATGTCACCGCACTGGGAAGACTACATTAATTCTCTGGAGGGATATGCATTCTCTGTGTATAGTTATGGCGCCACTCATAATTTTGGGCTGGGATATTATGTTCAAGACATGGCTGGTGCATATATAGAAGCTATCGACATAGTACCATTCAATAGGCTTTCTGGTTGGTTACACATCGATATCACTAGACAATCTGACAGTAACCTGTATGTATATCTCAATGGAACGTTAACATTACATGGGATAGATACTCACGTAAGTTCTTCTGAGTTCTTTAGATTGACTACTTACACGTACTCAATATTCGACAATATCACCATAAGTGACACTATTGATATTGATAGAGTTCCACCCCGCTGGACAGAGCCTCTCATCAATCATATAATCAACGAGGGTGATGACTTCAGGTATGCGCTTCATGCTGATGACTACGCGGGTATTGACACCTGGTGGGTAAGTGACATTGCAAACTTCGAAGTTGATGATGAAGGAGTTATTTCGAGTGTGGCTCCCTTACCGGACGGAAACTATAGTGTTGAGGTCTATGTCAACGACACCTTTGGAAACGTGTTGAGTGGAGCCTTCAATGTAGAAGTACTACCATTACCAACCAATACAACAGCAAGTACTGGACCCAGTTCGCTTGATCCATATGTCATCACTTTGTATGGAGCTGCAGGAGTTGCGTGGGTTGTTGCTGTCACTTTCATCATCCGTGATTATAGGAAAAGGAAAAATGCGTTAGGCTAAGTGAAGATAAGCATCACACCTAATCTCTTTCTTTCTTAAGGAATTGGAAGAATAGAAGAAATCATCTCATAATCAAAGAGGGTAATCTCCTGCTTGCTTCCTTCGCATAGCAATCCCCAAAGCATCCTCGCCCAAGATTAGCTGCACCACCTGGACAACCTCGCACAGTATCAAGGTGATTCCCACCTTTGCGAATCTCTCTCCTACCCCACTCCCTTGTGATATCGGTCTTTACTGACTTGATGGTTCCAGTGACCTTGATTGCCTGTCGCTTATAGGGTTCCCATGGGCGAGTTGATGGTTCTAGTTCAACGGGATGAGAGAACTCACCAAGGGTAGAACCACAGTACCCGAACTGAGTGAGTGTAACCTGCCCCGACATGTCTCAGTGTCTTGGTCGCAGCTTTTATACTCATACAAATCAGAGGTCGGCCACACATTCCGTAGATACACTCTCCCGACTATGGTAGATTATAGGAAAGACCTTTCTACTTAGGAAGTTGAATAGAAGTATGCAAATCGAGCTCGACCCTCTTTCAATGGTGATCGGTTTTGTACTAGGAATTCTCACTCTCTTCTTAGTTACTGGTTTTCAGAAGTTGTTTAACTTCTCATATGGAGAAATTGGAACTCGGATTCTGGAGCGTTATCGCCGACCTAGGAAAGGGTTACAGGTTGAAGTGCTCGATTGTGTTCACACTCGTAAATATGGAAAGACAGTGGTTTACGTTCGCTTGGAGTTTTCGAATCCAACAAAAGCAGTTACAAGAGTAAGTAGTATTTCAATAATGGATAAGAAAGGAAATATCTTGGACTTCAATTCGGCTTTTAAGACTGAGTTTCAAATACGTGGCAATGAAAGTATGGTCTGGACTTGCTATTGTCAGGATATTTCTGGTCGAGATACGAATCGAGTGAAGTTGAAACTTGAAGTCGCACGTAGAGAAGGAAAGAAGGTGAAAAAGAAACTCACTTCAATCTTTGTAGATGAAGGCAAATTCCCAGCAGAGATGGGTTTCAGTACTTTCTAGGGAAAAGGGTGGCGAACACACAAGCAATCGTGGTAGGAGGGGGGGAGTTTCGTAATAATTGAGGGCATGTTACAAAACAAGACTTGTGTGTTCACCGTTAATCCACGCTAACTCCTACTCACATACTAATTGACGACCTTTGTAATAAATCCAACTGGGTTAGAGGAATACACTCTAGACTAAGAAAGAAAGGCCGACCACACATTTTCTACGAGCTTATAACGTCCATACAACACAGGAGTACATGACCACTCCCAAGCGTTGCCCAACCTGCAAGTCTACCGACACAATCTATCACCTTAGTCACCCAATTGACAACTACATGAAGTACGCTTGCATGTCCTGTATTCGAAAGACGATCCCCAGAGGTTCCACTGTGGCTATGTTCGATAATCGCGCAGATAGATCTAGGTGGTACATCCCCATCACAGGCGAAGAGGACATAGTCGAAATGGAGCGGATTGGAGCTTGGGCACAGGAGCAGGGAAAGAACAGGGTGGGTCTGTACGTCTATACTAACTGGCGAGTGCAGACAGGGGTGGGACCAGTGAGTTTCAGTTTCGGTCATGAGAACAGCATGGAGTTTTTGAGAGATAGAAGGGAGTGGTTGATGAAGGAACTACCTGTTCTCGCAGGTAAGTTCACCAAGGTTTCCCCCGATGTTTTCCAAGCCACTCTCGATTTCTAGTAATTTGTTCTTGGCTTTTGGGCCATTGATTTTTTCTTTCTGTAAAAGGAAATGGATGTGGATTATATGAGCAGAAAGTGTAGGACCAAATCTTATTCGTTTGCAGTATACTTAGTTATCTGTACCCCACCCCAAATTATTACGAGCTTATTAGGCATCCGTAGGAATATAGAATCAGTGGTGAGGGCCTATTTTTGTAGCCTCGATTACGAAACTTCCCCCTCCTACACATCCCTCACCACTCTCTTTTTTTCTTCTGTTGATCCATTCAGAAGTTAGCGGTCCTGAACCTGAGCAGCTTGCCCGTATTGTGTAATGCCTGTATTGAATATCTGTACCCGACCACATATTTCTTACGAGCTTATATTGAACGGTCTCCACTAAGGAGCATGAGGGGCATATCGAACAACCTTACCTGCTTTGATTGCCGTGAGTGCATCGACACTCAAGGAACAGAGCATGGTTTCTGTAAAGAGCAAGACTCACCGATTGGTGGTCTTGGTTGGAATATTGA
>JAEOSL010000176.1 GCA_016840385.1 Candidatus Thorarchaeota archaeon
ACAGGATCTCCCGGGGAATTCCCATTAGACAGTATGGCGACGGAACAAGTCAACGCGATTACACGTATGTAAGCGATATAGTGCAGGGAATCGTTGGAGCCATTGAGAATCCTAGGTCATATGACATCTACAACCTTGGAAACTCCAATCCAGCGAAACTCTCTGACTTCATTCAGATTATTGAAGAGTCCGTTGGCAAGAAGGCAGAGATAGAGGTAATTGGAGCGCAGCCCGGTGACGTTCAGAAGACATATGCTGATGTTACAAGGGCGAAGAAGTATCTCGGATATGAACCCAAGATATCCCTCAGAGAGGGGATATCCAGAACAGTAGTCTGGTATAATGAAGAATATGAATCATGACCCGCCGTGTTTCTTTTTCTTGGTTATTCCAACCACAAAACTAGGAGAGAGGATCGAAGTATCCCAGCTTCTTGTGGTCCGAAGCTTGATTCCAGCGTAGGGGAAATACCCCCAGATTCTGTAGATGATGGGATACTGTGTAGACTCAAGAATATTATTTAGATTAGAGTAGTTGAAGAAATGTATGTGCCCTGGATTCTGAATCTTTTGTGGAGGAAATCCGACTAGAGAAGCTAATCTGAATATCCAAGCGTAGCTATTGGGGGTTGTCAAAATGATGAGGCCGTCATTTTTAGTCACTCGTAAGAATTCATTCAAGGATTTCAGAGGATCAATGAGATGTTCTAAGACCTCACTACACCATATTAAATCAAAGTGCTGATTCGGGAATGGCAGACCATCATTCACATCAACGGTCAGTGCACCTTCATATTCGGGTTCGATGTCAATCGATACGACTTCATACCCCACCTTCTTGAACCAGCGGCTTTGGTGACCCTCACGACATCCTATGTCGAGTGCTTTTCCCAGAGTGTCTACTTTTTTCACTTCAGATAAGATAGCACGCATACCAATGACCTTAGCCATTGTATCGAATCGCATTTCACCTTGACCTAGGTCGATTGGTAGTCTTCTCAGGACTCTTCCTATTGTTTTCTTCATTGTCACACCATCATTTTGGATATTAGCACCTGACTTGAAGGAATACATGTTGTGAAATACATATGTCCAAATGAACACAATTCCTACTGCAGCCACTTTCACAACGAAGTAATGAATCAGAAGATACTCGACTCCAATCCACATTACGACATTGGTCAACAGTAAGCCGGATACCGACACTATGGTGAATCTCCTCAATTGGGCCATCCATACCCCTGGGCTGTCCTTGAAGACCCATTCTTTATTCAGAATGAATTTCATTAGAAATGCAATGATGTAAGATATTGTAACTGAGTAGATATAGTGGAGTTCTATAACCTCTACTAGTAGACTCATTACTGAAATATCTAGGACTGTGATAAAGATAGATAATGCCAGATACTTGCCGATTTTAATCATAAAGATTCGACTCCGAAGGATATCTGGCTCAGCTTCACATTCCCTCATCAATCACATATGGTTTCATTGCAACTGTTGCATAGTATACCCGTGATATGTACTCTGCAAGCACTCCCAGACTGAACATCTGTATTCCAAGGATAATCATTATGAGTGCCAGTGTGAACAACGGTCTGGTTTCTAGTGGTAAGTTGAAGAGAATACGTTCCAATCCAAGCCAAAGACCGATTATGCCTCCGGGTACTGCAAGTAAAGCCCCCAGAGTTCCAAAAAGGTGCAGAGGACTGGCAGAGTAGCGATACCAGAACGTGACGAACATCAAATCCAAGCCGCCCTTCACAAGACGTTTCGCTCCATATTTTGTCTTACCACCACCTCTCTTTCTATGAGTGACTTTCACCTCTCCAACTTTAAACCCTCTCCAGTTGAGAAGCGCTGGAATATATCTATGCATTTCACCTTGAAGTTTTAGGTTTCTTGCAACATCACTTTTGTAGACTCTTAGAGAACAGCCGGAGTCATGAATTTCTTCACCCAAAAGTCGCTTTCTCAACCCGTTTGACATCTTTGAGAACATTCGCTTAGTTAGCTTGTCTTTTCTTTTGTGACGCCAACCACAGATCACATCATACCCCTTTTCCTGTTCTTCAATCATGGCTGGGATATTCGCTGGATCATCCTGCATATCACCATCCATTGTAACTAGAAGACGGCCCTTTGCATGATCAAACCCAGCTTGCATCGCTGCACTCTGACCAAAATTTTTCTTAAGTTTAACAACTTTAATGTCAGGTAGCGATTCGAGAATCTCTACAGTCGAATCAGTTGATCCATCGTCCACAAACAGAATCTCGTATGAAACGGTCATTGATTCTAGCACAGACTTAATCTCGTCACTCAGCGCTTTCACGTTTTCCTGTTCATTGTATACCGGAACAACGACGGATATGTCAATCCCTTCATCTTTCTCCAATTTTCTCACCACATCATCTGAATGGTTGTATTACCTACAACGCTGTCTGGATTTTTTCTCCACGTCAATGAAATCCCCTAGAGGGGATTTCATGGTAAACGAAAGGAGATTAATAAAAGAGTTGCTCAAGAGAGGAGTTGATGCCACATGTTCTATACATTTAGAAATGAAGGAAAATCGAAACAGGATGCAGTTAGAATCTAGAATTTCAAATGTATGTCATTATTGGAAGGCTTATCCTCACCATTATGAAAAGCTTCTATGTAATCATCAAGTTGACCGATGTCTTTCCATGATTCATCAAAGGGATATCCAAGAACCTTCATACCATTTTCTTTAGCATTTACGATGAGATCGGTCATTGGATACATCCCTTCTAGTGGGATAAGATCTAGCAACTTTGGCGATATGACATAGATTCCCGAGCTGATTAGAAAATCAAGGGTTGGTCTTTCGTCTATAGATTCCAAAAGATTTTCAGCGTCTATCGTCACAACACCATATGGAATGTGGAGTGCAGTTCGTTTCAGAGCAACTGTAAGATCAGCTTCTTTTGATTTATGGAATTTCATGAGGTGCTTAAGATTGAGATCTGTGAGGATATCACCATTCATCACAACAAAGGGTTCTGTTTCAATATCTTTCAGGAATAGAAGTGGACCAGCAGTGACCCGCCTCTCTTCTCTGCGAAGTACTGTATCTCAACATCCAGAAGACCACCGTCACTGAAGTATTCTCTGATAACCTCTGCTTTGTAGTTGACCATGAGTAGATGTCGTTTGAATCCTAATTCTTTGGCACGAAGGATGTTTATTTCCAAAATGGGTTTTGGACCAATTGGTAACATAGGTTTAGGAACCGCATACGTCAAAGGACTTAGCCGTGCTCCTTCACGGCCACAAAGATATGCTATGTCCATCGAATAACCTTATACGAAGCTTCGAGTTTCTTGTGGTGCAACTTGAGTTTCCTTGAACCATTCGATTGTTTTTGCTAAACCTTCGCTGAGAGAAATCTTGCTTGTCCAATCGAGTAAACGTTTTGCTTTGCTTGCATCAGCGCATAACCTGTGGACTTCACTCTTAGAAGGACGAACCTTTCCAGCATCTCAACTGTCGTCGTTCCCAGGAATCCAAAGTGCTCCAGTTACAAGCACTGTTTTATCATTCTGTATCGGTCCATGGCTTCCTTTTACACTTGATTCAGACATCTTCTTTGATGATATCCTTGAATCTGTGTTTTTCAAGAAAGTCTTTACGTAATTCTAGTGCAACATCAATATCTGTAATTCGTTCAGGCTTGAGCTGTTCAAGTGCTGCATAGTATTCTCTTGTTTCATCTATAGTAGTTGTGTCAATGTCAAATTGTTTGGCAAGACCTTCGGTAGCTTCAAGAAGACCAGAAAAGATTGGAAACCAGAAGATATGGTCTCTTGGCTGTGGAACATATTGATAGGGGTCACGTTCTCTCACGATTTCTTGTTGGGGACTCCACATAACTAGAACCCGATCATAGATATACCCAAGAATTAGAAAAACGAAAAACATCATACCTGCAAATGCAAATGGGCCCATTGCACCCATATCAGCAAAATATGGAATATACGCAAAATACGCAATAGCTAGTAGGAGAATACCATAGAACAGATTCCATATACCTCGCACTTGTACAATTCGCCAATGTTGTTTCATTAACCATTTTCTAAGTCCCATATCATTTTTCTCCAAGTTTTCGTTTTTCAAACAATGAGCCAAGCTCTGTACGCTTCTGTCTGGACAAGGCCATATCAGAGTCATTCTTGACACTCAGTTGCCAATACTCATCCAGATAGGCAATGATTCGAGTGAGTTCTGTTGTTTCGATTCCAAGATTCTTAAACATCTGATAGTAAGTATCTAGAAGTGTATAGAAAATTGGGAATAGGTAGATGAAAGATTTCGGTTCTGGAACGTAACTATACGGAATTCGTTCCCACAGGACAGCCTGATCCGGAGACCACAATTTCAGTTTCTTATCATAGAACCAGCCAAATGCAACAAGAACAAGAAATAGTGGTAGAGCAATAAAGAAGATACCCAACAACAGATAGTAAGTGGGAAGTACTCCATCT
>JAEOSL010000088.1 GCA_016840385.1 Candidatus Thorarchaeota archaeon
CCGAGAGCAACTCGTACTCCACATCCAGCATCGAGTTTCTCAGCAGCCAGTCGAATCAATCCTTTCTCAATCTTCACTTCGATTGTCCGAGTTGATTCAAGGTAGGCTTCAACCTGTGTTGCTCCAAGTTTCTCAGCATGATTAATAACATGAGTTCCAAGTTCAATGAGTTCTTGTTTCAATCTAGACACCTCCAACTGGAACTTGTCGAAGCCTAATGTGAGGTCCTCCAGACATTACCCACGCCATCTGTCCCTGCGTGCCACAGCTTCCAGCATCGTAGAAGAAGTCGTTACAGATTGCATCGATCTTAGGAAGAATATCTAGGATCTGACCTGCAATAGAAGCATCACGAACAATATCGGTTCGTTCACCGTTCTCAATAAGTTGGCCATGGACTGATTTGAACATGAACGAACCCTTTGTTGAATCGGTGTAGCCATAATTCACATTACACATGATAATGCCTTCTTTTGTATCCTCAATAAGTTCCTCAAGATTCCAATCGCCAGGTTCCATGAACGTGTTGCTCATTCTTGGAATAGGTGGATACATGAATGTCATCGCCCGTGCTGCACCATTGGCTTTCATTTCTAGTCGTGACGCTGTATCCAGACTATGCATAAATTCAGAGAGCACTCCATCCTTCACCAATTGTTTTCTTTTAGTTCGAGTTCCCTCCCAATCATAAACAAAGGATGCTACATGTCCTTTCATTGTAGGGTCATCAAAGAGGTTGATGTGCTCTGGACCAACACTAGTACCCATTTTTTCTTGCAAAACCGAGGATCCACCAGTTAACGAATCACCTTCGCATGCATGACCAAATGCTTCATGGATCATTGCACCATTCAGTGCTGGGTCAGCAATGACATCATAGACTCCTCCCTTCACTGCCTTTGAATCTAGAAGTGATAGTGCTACTCGTGAAGGCTCTTCAACTAGCATCAGCATCAGATCATCGGACATATCCCCGAGTCCTCCTGTAAGACCAAGAGCAAGATGAGCTTGCTGAGTACTTTTTTCATCTTTAACAGTGCACATGGGAATGAAAACAATCTGTCCTGTTTCTTCTTTCACCATCGTCCCTAGAGAGTTAGCAACGTACAACTCAGTGTAAACATCCCGATAGATAATACGGGCACTCTTCACTCTCGTGTCCATCTGTGACATATCCTTGCTTAGCTGCTTGGCTTGTTCTATTTTGTAATCAACCGGGGTTTCATCAATCGGAGTCTTGGCTTTGTATTCAATTCTATCCTGAAATGAAGGAGCTTCGATCTCATATCGTTCTTCAGCCCACTTGCTTGCTGTAATGGCCATCTTTGCAATTGATTCCGCAGCTTTCTGTATCCCTTGTTTTGTAACATCACTCGTATAACCAAATGCCCAAGATCCATCCACGAAGGCTCGTATACCTGCACCTTTCTCTGTGGCCAAAATCGTATTTCTTGTTACTTCGTTGACAACATCAAGGTTTGTTTTTCGGGTGTATTCCAGACGGATGTCAACAAAAGATGCGCCTGCATTTAGACCAGTTTCAATTGCTAGATTTGTTATGTCTTCCATGTGCTAACCTCCTATTCTTGAAAGAGTATCTCTCGAATTCTCTGATGAATGGCCAAGTATTCCTGAGACCCCATAGCATATGCATCAATAAGCCAATGATACATGTCTGTGACATTCGGCTCAGTCACGTCACCACGGGCTAGGTTTGCGATCTTTGCTCTCCAGTTATCCTTAAGGATCTCCGATTTAGTAAGCAATCTTGCAAGTTCGGTTTTCTCCTTCGTGGAAAGTTCAATATCAAATGCCTTCAGAGTTCTCTCTAAACGTTCACTTTCCCTTTGTTCAAGCCATTTCTCATTGTAGTAAGGGGTTCCCATTGTTACGACATATTGTTTAGCAGCTCGTCTGTAATAGTGCGTCTTTCGTTTCCCAGTAGTGACTGTACCATATCTATGAACGAATTTCTTGGTAACTAGTTTGGGAAGATGATGATTCACTTGATTTCGTGTAAGATTGAGAAGATTATCATGTTCTTGGGAAACTTTGACGATCTCAATAACTGACAATACGTGTCTCTGAGTAGGCGTTGTAATGATGGTTGAAGCTTTTGAATTTGGATCGACAAATTTTGTTGTAACATTATCAGATATTCCATTGCTGAGAATCGTAATGATTGCCATTCTCACAGGATGTTCTATTATTTTGGCTTCTTCCAAATCAGTAATGAAAATAGCCTGCAGTTGTTCCTTTTTTCCATCTGCAGATAGTTTGATTCCACGTATTGTATCAGGAATTTCTTCAACCATTAGAACACCTTCACGTTTGCCAACACAAACATATTCATCAATTATTGTTTGTTAGTACAAACATATATGCGTTTCTATCTAGGCGTTGTTATCTCTATTGTACGAAATACTATTTACACAGCCAGAGTAGTGGTATGATAATCAGTGATTTAATCATGTTAGAGTTCGCAGAAGAGATCAAAGATTACCTTGTTCAAGACAATATTCAAGGAGTGCAATCTCTGATTGATGAACTAATCAAAGATAACGATTGGAAAGAAATAGTATCGCTTCTCAAGACCGTAACAAATTCATTGTATAAGAAACATCTACTCAAAACACACCAGATGATATTGACAATCTTCAATCTGTCAGAACTCTTAGGAATCGATTGTGATATTTTTGAAGAGATGAATTCAATCCCCAGACCGGATAATATTGAACAGGCTTCAGACCTTCTTTTTGATAACTTTGTCCAGATTGCTAGGAGTCAGTTCAGCTCTGGGGGCTCAACCTTATTCTTCAATGTTGAGAAATTATCTACAACGAGGTCTGTAATCATAATCCCCGAGCTGATTGAAGCAAGATATCGTGAAACCATCTTCATTCTTGCAGAATACGATGAGATGCTTCCGACGTTGACAAAGGATTGGATTGAAGCTTCACGACTCTGGAGGTGTGGGTATGGTCTTAGGCTATTGAAAGCAAGAAATCAGGGACTAATGATTCATGTGAAGGATTACAAGGAGATCCGTAATCGTCTTGTACAAGAACTTAGATTAGACTTGGAGCAAATTACAGTAGAGAGAAACCGTTTAATCAATGAGGGTAAATCGAAGTATCTACAACTATCTCACTCATTAGATGTATTCGTCTTGAGCTACATTGTATCCTTGGGGGTTATAGGCAAATTTGACCCCAAATTCAAATCACTGATTGATCCTGAAGATTCTGACACAATTGAAATGTAGTATTTATCATTTAGGATTTTTCCGACTCTGCAGAAAAAGTCACTCTCTACAACCTCCAGATAGTTCAGATGTTCGATGTTGTCGAGAATCACCTTGACTAGCAACCCTCACCGCAGGTCCTTAAACACAACATGAATCTGGTAGTGTGGTCATTTCGTTTCTGAATTCTTGTATTAATCTACTGAGCCAATAAACCAAAAATATTAAATAGTGCATATGCACAATACTTTTTGAACACTTTTGTGTTCAAAGGGGAATATTTCGTATGAATAAGTCAAAAATAAAATCACTACAATTTATTGGTTTGGTAGGGATACTATTTGGAGCACAAATTGCATTAGCTTTTGTTTTACCAGTGCAAGCAAATATTGGCCACCCACCACCCACTGCGATGGAGGTACAGGGACAACTTTCAGGTAACACTTTCAGAGTAGAAAGTACACCACCACCGGGTTTTTCAGCTCACTGGTACCAAGGAAGTATAGCTCCATGGTCGCTTTTTCCTCCAACTTCAACATACCTATCTACTTCCATTAAAACTCCAAATGGAGCTCCGGGTTCAACTGAGTTCTACTATGTACTGCTATCTTGCTTCAATGATATTGGAAGTTACTGTCAAATTGGATTTGCAGCAGTTGATGGTCATTGGGGAATTACATGGTGCTGGACGGAATGGTCAGGATACACGATGATATATAACTATGATGCAGACGCATACACACTATCACAGAATACACAATACAACTTCATCATGTACATAGCTGGTGATGGTGACTTGGAGTTCAGTGTTTATCAAGGCCGAACGGAAATATGGGATAGATCTGTCAATATGGATGCAGATTACTTCCTTTTGACGAGTACATACTGGCATGGATGGGGATACCCAACCTTGGCCTGTTTTACTAATTATGAAGAGATCTATGATACTGATGCTGAAACACCTGATTTCAATTTCAAGTTTCAATATACAACTTGGACTTCAGGTTATTGGGACAGTTGGAATGTTCTGGATGTGAATTCACCTCCCGATTGTACAACATTGATTTCAACAGCCAGTCATTATGTATGGGTCATAAATCCGGATGCATAGCAAAAGCACCTAACTAATAGATGATGTTCGTTACGGTATTATTTTACTTAAACGAGCATCATCACTATCTCTTTTTGAATCTTCAATATTGCTCAAATCATTCCTCATATTTAGCAGTTGATTGAGTACAAAGAATATAACCACTACGAGAATCCCGCAAGTCCACACATGGACCCAAGTACAAATCACTAATTGGCCCAGAAAACTCTGATGAATTCAGTTCAGATATGGAACTATCTACATATCATCAGATTTCACATAAGTCAGTGGCAGAATAATCAGGGTTAGGACGACCATACTGGTAAACATGCTAACCATTGGTAGATTGCCTAATTGCAGATAATACCCAGAACTTACAATTAGAGTATACAAATAATACTCGACACACATTACATCAATAGAGTGTGATAGTTGAACTTTGACAAATTCAATTTACGATTCTCAAATCTTATCGAAATTTCATTGCGAGAAAGAAGTTTCTCAGTATTTTTGGTGAATGATCTTATTCACCAGATTTAATACATATGAAGAGATTTGACGACTTCAGAGCCAAGGAGAGAATTGTTTAGAGTGACCTATACTGAAGATGATGCCCATACTATCGCACAGGAACTTAAGGACAATCCCAATGATAAAGAGAGATGGTACAAGCTTGGAGTTGTGTACCTATCATTGAAACAGCTAAACAATGCAGAGATTGTATTCAAACAGTGTCTCAAACTTGACAGGAACCATCCTCTTGCTTTGGGAAACCTCGGTGTTGTGTATCTACTAAAAGAAAAACCAAAGGATGCTATCAAATACCTGAAGAAGTGTGTGAGGATCGAGTCAGGTCACGATGAGTTTTGGACCAGCTTGGGTATTGCCTATCTTCAAAGAAGCAAATACAAGGATGCAATGCATGCATTGCAACAAAGTCTTGCGATTAACCCAGAACAACGTGATGCAATGGTTGCTCTAGCTCGTGCACACAGCAGCCTAGAGTCTTTTGATAAATCACTTGAATTACTACGTCAGTTGGATTTGTTGTTCCCAAATGACTACGAGATTCTAAAAGGAAAGGCAAGGGCACTATTGAAACTTGGACTAGATCAAGAGCTTGAAGAAACATATGAGATAATGAGGAAAATTGATCCAGAAGATCACGCACTCCTCATGTATTTGGGACAGATAGCTATCAAAAAAGGAAAAACCGCAGAGGGGCTCGAGTTATACAGGAAAGCCGCAGAGATGGAGCCGGAATCCTTCATGGCATGGAAGATGCTGATCGACATATATGGGAAATTGGGAATGAAGGATGAAGAAAGAGAGGCTCGTGGAAAATTCAATGCAGTAGAGGACAAATTGAGACGTGCGGGAACTAGAGTTATTCCAAAATGGTGGTGATTCGGAGTTCTTGGTCTGGACATAATAAGGTCCAGTGACTGCAGTCGTTTGCTGTAACGCTTTATGATTCATTATCATTCACATAGTCTATGGCGTTTATTGGAAAAATAGAGAACTGGTGCAGAGTGAATGATCTACACCAGATTCCAGAATTGCATAGTTCTATTGTTTTTCTTGCATGTAGACGTACAGGAAGAGTATCAGGAATAGACCAAGAAGCCCAACAATCAACCATGTGGCAACTGGAAGGGCCATTGTGAAATAAGCCCAAAGCATTGCAATTAACCCAAAGATATTCCAACATAGTTGCATTATGACATAAATTTCAACTCTATCCCATGACGTGGCCTGATATGCAAAAAGACCTCCCATTGCCAATGCGATACATGCTGCACCTAATACACGACCAGATGCAAGTTCACTCGGCCATCCAGTTAATGCGACCCACGACTCAGGAGCCACAAAGTACCAAATACCGAAGATTATCTGTGCTATGAAAGCCAGTAAGAAAATGTACTTACTTAAACTAGATAGTTCTCCACTCATTCTAACCACTCTCCTAAAGAGTGGATAAAATAACCAGATAGCTTTCTTATCTTTGTATCGATACGATGTATATTTACTTCTTCATCTTTGCCTCATAGTATCCGTACAGGAATAGGATCAGGAGGAACGATGACAATCCAACTTGAATGAAAGCAGTGACAGGCATAACTGCGACGGCAATTGTATACAGTATCACACCAATACCAATTACCAGAAATGCGATATTCATGTACACAACGAATTCGACATTCTCCCAAGATGATGCTCGATATGCAAGTAGATTGCCGACACCAAATCCTAGGAACAATGCACCGATGTATCGATCTGCAAATTCCTCATAGGGAAACACAAAGGCTGTTGCATGCATATCTGGAATTAACAGCATCACCAATCCATATACTACTGCAACAAGACCATCAATTAGGAACGACATTTTCAAAAATTTCGATATCTCCATTTTTCTAACCACCACGCCCTTATTAAAAAGGACCATGAGAATTAGTATATCTTTGATAAAAATCTTATTGAATAAATTAAGTTATTTTTAAAAGAAACATCCATATCTCGGAATAACACGAAATATGCTGGAGCATTTGATGATGTTCGATTATAAAACTGAACAGAAGACTTTGGAGATTGGCGGTGTAAGAATAGGAGGCATACCAGGTAAGATTCCGACAACCCTCATTCCTTCTATCTTCTATACAAAGGATCGTCTTGTGAAGAATGCAGATTCAGGAGAGATAGACAAGAGCGCAACAGAGAACATCCTCAATATGTTAGCGGATTTGTCGGAGAGAACAGGTTTAGGAACCATGTTGGATGTCGTTGCTACGACTGAAGAAGCAATGAAAAAATACCTGGAATATCTAGTCGATAGCACCAACTTCCCCCTGTTGATTGATGGGTCAGATTCATTGGAAGTTAACATTGCAGGAATACAATACGCAAAGGAAGCTGGATTCCTTGACAGAGTCATCATCAACTCGTTTACACCAGATACCAAGGATGATCTCTTCAATGCAGTTCAAGAAGCAGATCTGAAAAATGCATTACTCCTAACATTCAACTCAGTATCATTAGTTTCCAGCTCGAAACGTGTTGAGCTCGCAGACTCCCTGATTCAGAGAGCAACGGCAGCTGGAGTTTCTAACATCATGATTGACACGGGAGTCATGGATCTCCCAACCTTAGGCATTGCTTGTAAGACTCAGCACATTCTCAAGAGCAAGTATGGTTTCCCAGTGGGAAATGGAGCCCACAATGCAATCAGTACGTGGGCGGGACTTGTTCCTAAGTTCGGGAGGGATGCTAAGAAACCAGCTATGGTCGGTTCGAACCTCATGCCAGTTTCACTTGGAGCGGACTTCGTTCTGATGGGACCAGCAAAACATGCACCTCTAGTTTATCCATCTGTAGCGATGATTGATGTAGCACTCTCAGGGATGCTCATGGACGATAGAATTCGTCCAGACAAACCACATCCTAGGTATCTCGTGAGTTAGTGAATACAGCCGGGTCTTCTTGCATCGAGCCCCAGAGGGTTTTATCCGAATCAAAGTTTCTTCATAACCAATTTTGCAAAGTTCCTACTAGCTTCAATATTATCGTTTCCGATTCCAGGAAACATAACTTGGAAGAAATCAAAACCTAAACCAATGAAATGCTCAAAGCGTTCAATAACTTCCTCGGGATATCCTACCCATGAGCCAGGAGCATTGCTTCTTGCATTTTCTAGGACTTCTTCTCTGGATGCTCCAAGGTTTGCTACTCGCCATGTAAGATGTGTTTCGAGTTCCTCTTCACTGTCGGTCACGAAGACACCAGGCCAACCTTGAGCGAAGAGACTCTTACCAACATCATTGTAATCTCGTCCAACAGTTTTACAGTGCTCCTTTAGCACGTCCAGCTTGTGTTCCAGATTTTCCCGTAAGAACAGGTTGCAATAGTCAGCATATTCAGCCACCATTCTCAACGTTCGTTTTTCACCATCTCCGCCTATGAGAATTGGTGGGTGTGGTTTCTGGACTGGTTTAGGAGCTGAGAAAGCATTCTTGATAGAGTAATGTTTCCCCTTGAAACTTGGATGAGGTTCAGTCCAAAGTAATTTCATAATTTGGAGAGCTTCTTCCATCATGTCCATTCGATGATGAATTTTCGGAAAGGGATAACCATAAGCATCGTATTCGTCCTTCTTCCAACCAGCACCGTAGCCAAACCAGAGCCGCCCCTTTGAGATCATATCGATTGTTGCCGCAATCTTTGCTAGAAGTGCAGGATGTCGATAGGAATTACATGTGACCAAAGTGCCAAGTCTAATCTTGGTAGTGTCTGCAGCAAGAGCTGCAAGGAGAGTCCAAGCGTCCATGCAGTTCTGATTCTCGGACTTGTCATTCAAGAAAAGATGATCACTAACCCAGAAAGATTCGTAACCGAGCTTTTCAGCTTCCAATGCAATGTTCAGTGTGTTCTCGTAATCGTATCCTAACTGAGGTTCAATATGGACCCCGAATTTCACTTTCATGATATTCACATCTCACTACCGTATTGAATTACACAGTAGATGATAACACTTCTGAGTTGACGTTGCGAGTATTACTTGAAGGAGGGCATGATTTCCTTTGCAAAGCTACGAATTGTTTCTAGACCAGGTTCATCTCTAGGTTGTGAAACTACGTAGTATTTGTCACCTGCATCCTTCGCTGATTCAATCGCCTTCATGAATTCGTCCATATCTGTGATTCTTTGCCCCATCATTGAGCCACTCATGAAGCTTATCTTGTTTACTCGGTTGGCTTTTTCTGCAGCCTGAATGACAGTCTTCTTTGCAGCTACTGGGTCGTAATTACCAAAGGGTGGCAAGTAAATGATATCGCCATATTTCCCAGATAGTTCAAGCATCCGAGTTCCCTGGCTTCCAAAGAGTAGTGGGGGATATGGCTTCTGCACGGGTTTGGGCTCTAGGACTGCTCCTTTTGCAGTGTAGAATTTCCCGTCGAAATCGACTTTGTCCTTTGTCCACAGTTCAAGCATGAGCTTGAGACCTTCGATTGTTTTGTCGACCCTCATTTTGGATTTGTTCCACTCACTGTAGCCTTCAAATTCTACCTGAGACCAACCGGCACCAATACCTGCAATGACCCTACCATTTGACAAGACATCAAGTGTGGATATCATCTTTGCAAGTAGACCAGGAGGTCTGAAGGGTATGGGTGTGACCAAGGTACCAAGATGAATTTGTTCAGTCTTAGCGGCAAGGTACGCCAATGTAATCCAAGTTTCCATCGTCACATCTGCATCAGGACGTGACATCGGGCCGTGTCCCATTTGACCCCACATGTAATGATCAGGCATCACAGCTCCATAATATCCGAGCTTGTCAGCCTCCAATATTGTATTCTTTGATTGTTCAAAATCGTTGTACCAGTTTCCAAGACCACCTATCATGAATCTCATTTCAATCACATCTATCTCTAATCACATTTTAAGTATTAAAGTAATGGAATCAGCTCTGGTCTCATGTTTCGATGTTTTGTGAATCGGTTTTTTTCTTCTTAACAGTGAATACAAGAATACATACGAATAGAATTCCAATAGCACTTGACAAGAATATCCACTTGAGTAGAGTAGTGATAGCAGCTATGCTCACGATTAGTTCTGAGAGGCTGGGAAAGGATACAATCTGAGTAGTGAGTAACAGATTCTCCATAAAGTCGAAAATTGCAGCAATGATTGGGATGAGAATGATGCTATGCCATGGATTCTTTATGTCACTCTTTTTACAGAGATACCCAAGTGCGAGGGCAATCCCAAGTCCATACCCAATAGGAAAGAACGAGTCTACTATTTTTTGATATAGGTAGTAGGTCCTGCCAGTTTCTCCTAATGCCGTCAAGTACTCTGTTACATCATCAAATGTGTAGAAAAATCGCATATCCAGAAAAGCGAGGATTCCTGATTGATCCATCATAGCCATAATTACAGCACCCATCAACACAAATGAAACAACCGCAATTATGAGAAAGATGAGTGTGTTTCTTCTTGATGCACGTTCTTTTATCTTGTCAATAATCAACATAATTACGAGGAATAAACAAACGTCCCTATAAGTTCGGATATTTCTAGTTCCCAATAAAAGCTGTAACAAATCGGAAAGTGGAGCCGGCTCTGGGATTTGCACCCGGGTAGAACAGATTTGTAGTCTATCGCGTAGCTGCTCCGGCAAACCGGCTAAGTTGAGAGGATATTCAACATTCTGGATGTAAGAATGTCGGCAATAATAACATGCAATCTAGTTGTTCATGTCAAGTTCCAATCTATTTCAATGCCATCTAGTGTACTAGTTCACTGGTACGATCACTTAGCACTCTGTTGAAGTAGTCCGGATCCTCCTAGAAAAGGACGTGCCCCAAGCCCTCAAGAGATACCGTGTCAAATCGTTTGTTGTAATGAGTCCTGTTCTCCTTTGGTAAAGATCTTCCTGCAACAATGCATTTGATTGGTTCGTCAATATCAGACAACACCAACCTATACTTGGATGAAAGTAGTAGTTGGTATTTCCATTCCTGAATTCCAGTTACAGTACCCCAACTACTTACGAAGACTAAAGCGATAGCCCCTTCTCCCAATACTTCGTAGAATATCTTGATACCATCGATGGAAGTTACAGTTGACATATGTTATAATGAATCTAGTTACAATTAACACATGAAAATAATAATCTGGTTTTATCTTGTAACTTATTAGGAGATGTAAACAGAACATTTATTGGAAATTATCAGATATATAATTAAATAATTGAGTGGTTTGGTTGGTCAAGTAATGATGCATGTATTGCATGTGGATGATGATAGATTATTCACGGAACTCTCTGAGATGATGCTGAAAAGTGAGGCTTTAGATATCATAATCCACACAGCAGAATCAGCCTCTGAAGCACTTGAATTAATTGCAACTCAACATATCGACGTGATAGTTTCAGATTTCCAGATGCCAGAAATGGATGGACTGGAATTTCTTGCAGAATTACGAGCCGCTGGTAATCAAACCCCATTTATAATCTTCACCGGTCGCGGAAGAGAGGAAGTGGCAATAAAGGCACTGAATCTTGGAGCCAACCACTATGTAAGAAAGGGGGGTGATGTGACGAGCCAGTATGTAGAGCTAGCTCATATTATTCGAAGTGTTGTGAACCATTACAAGGCAGAAGCAGCATTGTTAGAAAGTGAGAGCCGCTATAGAAGCCTATTCGAAGATTCCTCAATTTCTCTATGGGAGGAAGATTGGAGTGGTGTGAAAGATTTCCTTGATGACCTTTCATCAAAAGGAGTAACAGATTTTCGACTCCATTTTGAGAATCATCCTGTGGATGTTTTACAATGTGTTAATCTTGTTTATGTATTGGATGTTAACAAAGCCTCAGTGGATCTACATGAAGTAACTGGAAAGGAGGATCTTCTTGGTTCATTATCAAGATCCTTCGGATTGGATGGATTACCAATCTTCTTGGAAGAATTACTGGCATTGGCTGACGGAAAAACATACTTTCGTAGTGATACATCAGTGCTTGTATTAAAAGGCAAACAACACGCATTCATTTTTGAAATAAGTGTACCACCGGGGTATGAAAAAACACTGTCCAAAGTCTATGTCTCAATCATTGATGTTACAGAGAAGTATGATACTATAAAGGCGCTTCGTGAGAGCGAGAGTCGCTATAGAAGCTTGTTCGAAGATTCTCCATCCTCATTATGGGAGCAAGATTACTCAAAAGCTATAAGCTATCTTAAGACACTGCAAAAAGCTGGAGTAAAAGATTTGCAGGCATACCTTAATGAAAATCCTGATGTCGTTCAAAAGTGTGCGCACCTTGTCAAGGTTTTAGATGTCAATCGAATTTCTATGGAATACGAAAATGTGACCGACAAAGATGCAGTGCTTGGTCGTCTGTCAAAAGTCCTCAAAAATAAAGGTGGGACACCTGGATTCATTGAGAATTTAGTTGCACTTGTCGAAGGCCACCTCAGACATCAAACAACTCTGCAGAAACTTCTTATAAAAGGAGAAGAACGTTATGCTATATTTCAGGTTAGTGTTCCTCCTGGTTTTGAAGAATCTTTAGAGAAAGTCATCTTCACCAACATTGATTTGACTGAAGTAACTTGTGCACAGAGAGCTCTACAAGAGAGTGAAGAACTTTATCGCATACATTTTGAGAATGTAAGCGATGTGATTTTATCAACAAATCAAAAAGGAGTCGTTTTGGAAATCTCTCCCTCAATTGTGAAATTTACTGGATATTATCCATCCCACATAATTGGGAAGCAATTCTCGGAATTAGAAATGATTGCTCCTGATGAAAAAACAGGAATGGAAACTTTTCTAGAAAAGTTAGCTACTGATGAGTCTGCTCAAGCTGGAATCTTTGAATTCATAACTAGTGATGGTGAATCAAGATATGGCGAGTTGACTGGTTCCTTTGTGGAGAGAGAAGGCGAGAATTCAGCTATTATAGTGATTAGAGATATTACTGATCAAATTATAGCTGTGAGAGCTGAAAAAACAGCACAGGAAAGTGCATCGTTCTTCCTCGATTTAATGGGGCATGATATAAGTAATCAATTACAAGCAATACTTCAAGGATTTGAACTTATAGATTTACTAGTACTAGAAAAAGATCTTAAACCAAAGATTGGTGTTATCAAAGAATCCTGTGAAAGATGTGCTCAAATTGTGACTAAAGCTAGAGCTATTCAAGGTCTTATGATTGAACCGTTAATTCCACGCTCTCTCTCTATTACATTGACAGAATGTGTGGAGAAACTGGCCAATACTTGTGATAGAATTACAGCTATAGAGTTGTCGATTGATGATGATGTTGAGATTGAATCAAACAGATTCTTGGAGATTCTTATCAGTGAGCTTTTAGAAAATGCTGTGACACACAATA
The DNA here is from genome assembly GCA_016840385.1 of Candidatus Thorarchaeota archaeon. Next base: position 13,237 of record JAEOSL010000088.1, read on the forward strand.
AACGTGAGGGGAAAAAGATTTGGGTATCTTTGAAAAAATCTGATGATGGTTGCTATTTATCAATTTCAGACAATGGGCCAGGAATACCTGATATAAGAAAATCTGAATTATTCGATGCATCAAGAAGGTTTGGAGGTGTCGGATTACATCAAGTAAGACAGATTGTGGAGAAATACGGAGGTTCGATTGAAATCAGAAATCGAATTACAAGCGACCTAAATCAAGGTGCTGAGTTCCTTGTATGGTTGCCTTTGTTGTAAGTGTCAACGAGTATATATGATTAGTCCAGAGCCCAATAACCATTTTCAAAACACATTCAAAAGTAGTACTGGTTTCTTGATAAACTACCTCGACTTTACGAATGAAATGTGATCATCAGAAAAGATGTTTCAAGATAATCATCTTCCATCATGTTAACTTGTCAATTTTCATAACTTGTTCAATAGGTTTGTTAAAAATTGGAGCCGGCCTAGGGATTTGCACCCTAGTAGAATGGATTTGCAATCCATCGCGTCACTGCTCCGCCAGACCGGCTAGTTGAGAAACGAGAGTGCAGATTGGATTTAAGGATGTCGGCAAAAATGGCATGTAATTTTGCTCAGATACAAGAATCTAGTGTGAGTGCAATATTACTTAGCTCTTGCAAGAATCCAGAAATGAGTTCCATCAGCTTGTTCAACATTCCTCGCGAAAATGATTTCAAAATTTTCAGATTTGAGTAATTCAACACTCTTCTGTGGGCTATGATAACTCCAGTACATAGGCACAACATCCCAGTTTCCATCATCCCAATCCCATACTCCATCTGATCCATTTTCCTTTGATCCTACACTGAATAGAAGAGCTCCACCTTTCTTGAGTAATCGATGAAAATCTTGGAAGAGACTGAAATGCTTCGTTCTTGGTACATGAAAGACTGCATATGTTGAAACAATGCCATCAAATGAGTCATCCTAAAACCCTAATGCGGTCATATCTCCAACTTCAAAGGTCGCTTCAGG